>DATLIO010000167.1:0-10620 GCA_035539355.1 Luteolibacter sp. | reverse complement strand
AGGCCGGTGGGGGCGACGGATGGGGCGGAGCTGCGCTGGTTTCCGGGGAGCGACGGGCTGTCGGCTCGGAGTTCGGCCGCCGGGATGGAGCGGGTGACGAGCTGGTTCCATTCGGAAAGCAGACGTGTGCCCTCGCTGCGGAGGAGAACCGATTTTTCCTGATAGTCGGAAAGCTGGGCGAGCAGTTTGCGGGCATGTTCGACATCGCCCTGCGTCCACTTGAGATGACGGCTCTGGTAGAGCACGGGCACGTCGAGGACGAGCCGGCTGATGTCGCCTTCGGCCACGCGTGCGGTGAGCACGTGCTGCACGGTGAGATTGGTTTCCTCGAAAGCGGGCTGGTCTTTCCGGGCGATCGGAGGAGTCGCTGATGGCTTGTCGCCGGGAAGACGGTCGCTTCCAGGCATCAGGGCGGGAGCAGCGGCAGGGGTGGTTTTTCCGCTGGCGGGAATCGTTTCGCCGGTTGTTTCAGGAACCGGCATCGAATCCTTCGGCGCGTTCTGGCCGGCGACCTGGACGACGGGTTTCGTGATGTAGAGGAAGCAGAAAACGGAGGCGACCAGCGTGCTTGCGATCAGCAGGAAAGGATACGAACGATGACCGGCGGCTTGCGGGCGGCGGAAGTTGGACGGTGAATCGTTCCGCTGCGGAGGCGTTGGCTGGACCGGCGGATACGAACGTACCGTATCGGCGAAATCGTGTGCGGGAATGGGCTTCATGGTTTTTCCGGGGAGGGTGTGGCCTGCGCATCCTCACGTCTGACGGCCGCGACGGCGTGGCTGACGATGGTTTGATCGGACACACCGGGGAAGGTGGTGATGGTGAGGGACTCGGACGAAAGGCGCAGGTGGCGGTAAACCCCGTCGATCCGGCTGGTGGCCTGCAGTCCGGGGATGACTTCGATGCCGCCGCCGCCGATGCGCCGCCGGCCGACTCCGTCGGAACGATAGATGTCGAAGGTCGTGGTGGCGGACGGATCGTTCTCGGTGGAAATGCGGATCGTGAGGCCGTCCGTGTAGACGTGGAAGGCGACCGGTTTCACCGGGATGGGGGAAACCTGGCCGTTCGTGATCTTGAGGTGGGATTTCAGGAGGAAATCACCGAGATGACGGAACTCCTGCGCTCCGGCCGTGGAAGCGATGACAACAAGCGCGGGTGCTAACAGATGACGTGTCATTCGCCGACATCCCAGAGATTGTCCGTCCGGTTGGCGGACGGATCGTAATAGGCTCCCGAGCCGTTGTTGATGATCGGCGGGGAGACGTTCACGAGAATGGTCAGGTTCGCTCCGGTGAGGGATTTCACCGTCGGCAAGGCGGTGGCCCTTGTCGGCAGATAGGGAATGATCTGCGCGGCGGTGATCGTGTTGACGGCGACGGTGGGATTGTCCGAAAGGAAAAGCCGCTGGGCTGAATACACGATGCGGAGTTGTTCCGCCGCTTCACGGCCCCGTCTCCATTCGGTGAACTTGCGGTTCACGACCAGGGAGGTGCCGAGCAGGGTCATCAGGACGAGCAATACGATCGTCATCTCCAGAAGGGTCAGACCGCGGAGGCGGGACGGAATTCTGCGGACGACTGGTTTCATTTGCCCGATATTTAACACATTCTGAATTTTTAGTGTATCCGCATTTTTAATGCTATCCTTGGAGGGTCTTGATGGCCTCGAAGAAGTTCTTCCGGAACGATTCGTCGCTCCAAAGTTTGTTGAGATACATCGTTCCGAAGAACGAGGCGATGCAGATGATCACGATCCAGATCCACCGCCAGGTGACCGATTTTCCGTTCGGTGCGATGAACGGAACATACCAGGCCTTCCGGTTGGCGACGTGGGTTGAAAACAACTGGCCGTTTTCCTTGAGGATATCCGCGAGGAGCCGGGCGGTCCGGGGATTGAACGCGACGTAGTGATAGCGGAACCTGCGTCCCTGCGTTTCCGGGACGGGGATCTCGCGAACCCCTTTCGGAAGGGACGAGGGCGGACTCATCGTGTGGATGTGCGTCTCGTGGACGAACTCCTCGATGAGCCAGCGGTCGAAGCGGGTGAGTTGCATGTCAGTCGAATTAACCGGCGCCCTGCATCATCTTCGGACCCATGAGGAAGATCGGAAGGAACGTGCCGATGAACACCGCCGCGATCAGGCCGACGGCGATCAGCAGGACCAGGAAATTCACGGTTGCGGCGAACTGCTGCATGTTGTTGTTCGCATCCTCCTCGTACATCTCGCAGAGCATGCCGAGCTGTGCGTCGATCGATGCGGATTTCTCACCGATCGAGAGCATGTGTGTCACCGGCGGATCGACCGACGTGAATTTCGCGAATGCGGTGGAGAGGGGGACGCCGGAGTGCTCGTAGCGGTCGGCCGCAGTACGAAGCTCATCGTAGAAGGGGGTGTTCTTGACGCTGTTCGCGGAAACGCGGATGGATTTGGCCAGGTTGATCCCGTTCGAATGGAGCAGCTTCATCGTCGACAGGAAGGTCATCTGCCGCATGCCCATGATGAGCTGGCGGAGCAGCCGCCAGCGGGCCATGGCGAAGCCGAGGAGCACGTTCCGGACCGTGAGCGAGCGCCAGATCGTCACCACGATCGAAATGATGGCGATGACGATGACCGGCCAGGTGGCCTGGACGAAATGGCTGATCTGGAATGAGATCGCCGTGAGGCCGTCACCCTTCTGGCCGACGCCGGCGAGCATCTGCTCCACCTGGGGGACGATCTTCACCTGGGAAACGATGAAGGCGGTGAAGAGGACCGAGATGATGACTCCCGGAACCACCGTGGATTTACGGATCTGCTTTTCGAAATGGAGTTCGCTGGTCAGCCGGACCGCAAGCGAACGCAGCGCCTCGTGGAGCTGGCCTGCGTCGGATCCCGCCTGGATGAGGCCGACGATGGTATCGCTGAAACGACCGCTGCGGCGGAAGGCTTCGTGGATGTTGATGCCCGCGTTGATGTCCGTTCCGATGCGGTTGAGGGTGTCGACCATCGCTTTGTCGGGAAGGCCGTGGGCGTAGTATTTGAGGGCGTCCGCGGTGTTGATCTGGGCGCGGAGCATGGAACCCAGGCCCCGGAAAAGCGCGACGAGCTCCTTTTTCGAGAGGAGCCTTGCCTTGGGCGTTTTGGCCGCGGGTTTTCCTTTGGCCGCGGGACGTGAGTTCGCGGCCGGGGAACTGGATTTGGGCGTGGCGAAACTACTCATCGGTGTAAGTCATGTCGATGACCTGGCTCACGGCATGCAGGTCGGTTTTCCCTTCACGGAGGAGCTTCAGTCCGCTGCGACGGAGGTTGGGGAGTTTGCCTTCTTCGGCGATCTGGACCTCGAGTTCGTAGGGGCTCATGGCACCCTTGGACAGGAGGTCGGAGATCTTCGGGGTGATCGGGATGATCTCGAGGATGGCGGTCCGTCCGGCGTATCCGGTCAGGCGGCATTCGGGGCAGCCGCCGGGTTTTCCGCGGAAGACCGGAACGTTCGCCCAGGAATCATCGAGGCTGTAGAGTTTCCGGTCGGCTTCGGAGATGCCGTTGAGCGGTTCCTTGCAATAGGGGCACAGAAGTTTGACGAGACGTTGGGCGCAGGCGGCCTTGAGGGTCTGGGCGATTTTCCAGCGCTCCAGGCCCAGCTGCTCGAAACGCTCGATGATCTGCGAGGCACGTGCGGTGTGGATGGTCGTGAGCACCTTGTGACCCGTAACAGCCGCCTCGATGGCGAGTTCCGCGGACTCCAGGTCCCGCACCTCACCCATGAGGATGATGTCCGGGTCGGAACGCATGAAGGAAGCGATCATCGGCTTGAACTCCTTGGGGCTTTTCAGGTCGCAGTGGGTGATGCCGGGGACTTCGTCTTCGACCGGGTTTTCCAAGGTGAGGATGTTGACTTCCGGCCGGTTCAGTTCGCGGAGGATCGCGTTGAGCGTGGTGGATTTCCCCGATCCCGTGGGACCCGACATGACGATGATGCCGGCGGGGATCTTCATCACCCGCTGGAGCACGAACATCGTTTCCTCGTCGAAGGCGAGGGTGCCCTTGCCGAGGGTCACGTTGATGTTGCTCTTGTCGAGCAGACGCATCGTGACGTGATAGCCCCGGTAAGTACGGTGCCTCTCGTAGCGGATGTCGATCGGGCGGTGGAAATAGGAGATCGTGAAACGTCCGGAGATGCCGGGAGCCGTGTTGCGGATCTCGGTCGGGAGTTTCATGAGGTTGAGGAGGAAGGCGTCGAGCCGGTCCTTCAGTTTCATCGGGATCTCGACCCGGTTGCCGAGGTCGCCGTCCGTACGGAAGCAGTAGTAGAAGATCTCCTTCTCGACCTTGAAGTGGACGTCGGACGTGCGGGTGCGCACGGCATCCGCCATGATGGTCGCGACGAGCTGCGCCATGGGCTCCGTGTGGTCGGTGGTGACGTTGAAGTCATTGATGCCGTCGTCCAGGGCCTCGACGTCGATCGCTTCGAGCTCCGAGCGGCTGGGTCCGCTGTTGGTGGCCACGGATTCGATGGCCCTGCTGATTTCGGTCGCGAGGGTGACCACCTTGACGATCTCCTGGTCGGGGAACCGCGGGGCGAGGTATTCTTCGGCGAGCGGCGACCATGGATTGGCGATCGCGACGATGATTTTGTCCGGGCCGGAACGACAGATGGGTGCGAAGAAACCCCGGGTCATGACCGTGGCGTCGCACTGGACGTGGAGTTCGCTTTCGCAGAAATCCGCGACTTTCGGAAGGAAGGGGAGGCCGTTGATGCGGGCGATGGCCGCCATGAAACTGTAGCGGGTGACGCGGTTCGGCACCTGGTCCTGGGCAAGGTCGGCGAAGGAGCCGTCATGCGCCCCCAGTTCCGACATGATGCGCCGGCTGATCAGGTCGTTGAAGGAGATGCCGTCGAATTCGATCATCGGAGGAAATGTTTGCGGACGATTTCGTTCCAGCTGGTGTAGTCGAGGAGGACGGTCGAGACGAACGGACGGATTTCGTAACGGCGGGCGACGATGGCCATGATTTCCTCGCTCATGATGGACGCGGCCACGGGATTGAGCGCGGCGGTGCCGATGGCGTCGGAATCCTCCGCGTAGACCACCGGTGAGAGGAGCGCGTGGCCGAGTTTCTTGATCTCCGGGAAATTCTCGTAGAAGGCGGAGGGGGCGATGTACCGGGCGGCGAAGGAAACGAGGGGCGGGGAAGGGATGACGGCGGTCGCCACCTGTTCGGCGTAGGCGTGGATCGCCTGGCCGAGGTCAGGTTCGGGACAATTGACGTGCTTTGCCAACGTTTCCAGCAGGTCCACGGGGGTGCCGGCGGCGTTGGACTGCCGGGCCTTGGCGATGGATTGGATGAGGTCCTCCTTGGTGGCGGCTCCGCAATGGAGGAGGATGGTCGCGGTGCGTTCGAGGCATTCCTCCACCGCGGCGGCGATGCTTGCCCGTTGCGGAGGAATCGTGATCCGCTGGGCAGGCTTTGCTTTCGGAGCGGAACTCATGGACGTCCGGTCGGTGCTTTCTTTTTCTTCACTTCTTCAGCACGAGGATAGTAGGGGGCCTGTTCCGGTTGCATGCTGCGGAGCGAGCGGGGAAGGTTCGGCTCGTGCGCTGGCCCCGGGTTGTAAGGATCCACCCAGTCGTGATCGTCCGTGAGCCGGGTCTTGTTATAAACCTGGATGCGGCTTTTCTCGCTCGCTCCGGGGCTGGACGGGTTGTAAGATTTCGGAGTGACGATGAAAACGAGGCTCGTCTGTTCTTTGGACGCTTCCTTGCTTTTGAAGAAGAAGTTGATCACCGGCAAGTCGCCCAACAGAGGAACCTTGGTTTTCCCGTTGCCATTGGTTTCTCCGTAGAAACCACCCACCACCAGCGAGTATCCGTCCGGAACGCGCGCGAGCGATTCCACCATGGATTCCGTCACGCGGGGATAGCGGTTGTCAGTGGCGAGGCTCTGGACGTACTCGGCAACCTGGGCGGAGCGAGGCCGCAACTTCATCCGGATGGTCCCGTCCGGCAGCAACGTTGGTGTGACGGTGATGGCGATGCCGATTTCGCGGTGGTTTTCCGGATCCTCGGTGATGGCCTTGTCGGAGTTGTCGATCTTATAGCGGACTTCCTCGCTGATCTGCGCTGCCCCGCTGCCGCCGCCGACGGTCGAGGTCTGCGTGATGATCGGGATCCGGTCGATGATGGAGATGGACGCGGCTTCGTTGTCCTCGGTGATCAGCGTCGGGTTGGAAACCTGGCGGGCGAGCTTGCCGTCGTTCAACGCGCGGAGAACTCCACGCATCTGGATGGGGCTCAGGACGGTGTTTGCGCCCGCTTCATATTCGTATGCGACACCGTTAACGGTATTCGGAATCTCGGTCATGTTGGATGGGATCCCGAAAATTGAGTTGAGACTGCGGGTGAGTTCGATCGTCGTTCCCGTGGCCCCGAGCGATCCGGACCAATCAACACCGCTGCGGGCGTTGCTCAAACTGTTGATCCGCAAGATTTTGGTCTCGACGATGATCTGGCCTTTCGCCTGATCGATGCTGTGGAGGAAGGTTCTTGCCTGCTCGATGCGGTGGGCCGAATCGATGATGATGACCGTGTTCGTCTTGGGTTCGAAATTGACGATGCCGACGCCGGGCGTGAGCACGGATTGGATCAATGCCTTGATCTGCTCCATGTCGGTCGGGCGGAGGTATTTCAGCTGGTAGTGGAACTCGGATGCGGGGAGTTGGGCCAGCTGGGCAGGGGTGAGGGCATAGATGGTGTTGCCCTTGATATGGAGCGAGAGGCCGTACATGAAGGCGAGCTCCTCCATCTGCTCGAGGGGATTGCCGTCGTTGAGGTGACCTGTGACGAGATACTCCGGTCCGCCGATTTTCACATTGTGGAAATACTGGCGTCCGGCGGACTTCGCGAGGAACTGGAAGATATCGTTCAATCCGGCGTCCTTGATGATGTATCCGTCCGCGGCCTGGACGGAGTCGCGTTTCTGCTGCTCGAGCGGGGCGAAGGCGCCGTTGGCGGGTGCCGGTTCCTGCGACGGATTGATGGCGGGGATCTCCTGGAGCTGTGGAGGAGGTGCGGGGGTGGGTGAGGCTTCAATGGCAGGTGCTTCACCTTCGGGAGTGGTGCGCGGCGGCGCTCCATCGATCATCGGTTTCGAATCGTCCGGCGTCGTTTGCGGAGGTGCTCCGTCGATCATCGGTTTCGCATCATCCGGCTTCGTCTGGGGCGGCGCTCCATCGACCGTGGGCGTTGTGGGTTCGATGATAGGAACGGAGTCCTGGGCCTGTGAAATCCCGCATGCCAGGGTGAGGGCAAGCGCGATGACGAGGAGGTGGTTTGGCTTCATGACTGGGACAGTGTCAGGGACGGGTTTTTCAGCGGGAGGGGGTGAGAGTGCCGGATTGGCTTTCCGGCTCGATGACGAGCGGAGCATCAGCTCCGGTGGGGACCATGCCCGGAGGCGTGGATCCTGCTCCTCCGGCGCTCATGCCGGGCGGGAGAAGGTCGAGCCGGCGGGCGGCGACTTCGCCGGTATCGAGATTTTTGAACTCCACCTGGCGTGCGCTCACATCGGTGATGAGGATGCGTATCCGATTGCCGCGGAAGTTGAGGGGGAAGTCCTCGCCCAACGAAAACGCACGGTTTTCAACGAGGAATTTTTTCTCCTGGGCGATGACCGCGGTGATGCGGATCAGTGGGACGATGTCAGCGAAGGGCACGACCACTTCCGCCGGGGTGTCGGGGCGGGTCACTTTTCTGACAATCGGTTTTGAATCGGGGTCCTGAAGCAATCCGAAGGGATCGGTTGCGCGTGAAGGGGCGTGAAGTATGCCTGCGACCGTCCTGAGGTAATCGTCAAGATTCGCCGCCGCATACCGTGACGGCTCGATCGGAGGTGGAGCCTCGGCGACCGCCTCCGCCGCGGTGGCGGGGGAGAGGATCGAAAACAGTGAGGCGGCCAGGATGCCGAAACCACCTGCCGCGGGGTGATGGATCAGTTTTCCCATGCGGTGTAGTTGACTTGGAAATTGAGCAGGTTGCCCTGGATGCCGGGCTCGATCTTGAGCTCCTGGAGCTGGAGCTGCGGCATGCGGGCTTCGAGTTCGGCCAAGGCTTTCTGGACCGAGCGGAAGGTGCCGCGGAAGCTGAGTTTGACCTGCGAGGACTTCTGGGTGGAGGCGGAACCGAAACCTCCCTTTGTCGAAACCGGATCAAAGGCGGTTTCCTGGAATTCCTTCGAAGGGAGTTTGTCGGAAATCAGTTTCAGATTGGTGCGCAGGGCGCTTGTCGTTTCAGAGGAAAGGTCCGCTTTCCAGCGGGCGAGATGTTCCCGTTGTTTTGTGACCTTGCTCTCGATCTGCATGGTCGCATTCCGGCTCTGGGTGTAGACTTGGTACTGCGAAGTTTTTACATCAAACGACTGGGTGATGTAATTTTTCAAAAAAAAGCAGCCGCCGATGATCGCCGCTACGACGAGCATCGGAAGGATGATGCCGAAAAAAATGATCGACTGCTTATACATTGCTGGGGGGGATTAAACCGGAAATCATGATCATTTGGAAGTGTGGACTATTAACGGAAGTCAGAAAATATCGCGCGTTTTAACGGACGGATGCCTGAAAATTTTGATTTTCGGGCTTACGGAGCCTTCGTGACCGGGATGGCGAGGGGGTCGGTCGCCTCAAAACGTTGGGTGATCGCGAGATCGAAATTGAAGGGGTAACTCGCCAGTGCGGCATTGCCTCCTTCGACAAGCGCGTCGTTGGCGGCGTTGTTCGCACGGTAGGCCGGGTTCTCCTGGGTCTTGATGTTGACCACGATGCTGCGCGTGCCGATATCGGTGCGGTAGGCGCTGTTGCCGGTGATGTCGGCAATTTGATTGAAGTGCGCCGAGATGCCTTCGCGGCTGTTGAGGGTGTTGAGGAGTTCCGCGGCTTCGTCTTTCAGCAGGCCGGTGATTTTCCACTCCTTGACGAAGCCCACCTTGGCCTGGCCGGGCGAGGTGTCAGGGCGGGAGGTGTAGGTGAACTCCTTCGTGAGGATTCCGGAATTCTCAGGGAAGAGCCGGCTGAGGGACTCCATGACGATCCATCCCTTGGACCGGTCCTCAAGGAGGTTGTTCCAATGTTCCGTGCGCTGGCGTTCGGCGGTGAGAAGAATGAGCTTTTTCTTGATGGTATCGGTTTCGGCCGGATCGAAGGCCCATTCGGGCGTTGTCACGATCCGATTGAGGCCGAGAGCCATCCACCCGAGGGCGATGATGATGGCGGGGATGGCGGCGAGACGGATGATCCCCGCGGTCTTCATGAGCCGCATCTCCGCGCGGGTCGGATAGATCGCCTGCTTTTCAGGTGGCACGGCCAGGAAGTCCTGAAAGGACCACTTTTCATCACGGAAGGTTCGGAACGTCGAACCGGGAAGCGATTCGTCCTCGACGGGTTCGCGGGTGGAGATGGCGCATTCGGCGCACCACGGTGCGAGGGTGCCGATGTCGGGGAGCACGACGGCTTCCACGTGGCTTTTCGTAAAGGTGACGGCCAGGTCCGCGACGAGCGCCCGGTCGACGTCTTCTCCCAGGGGGAAGACAAAGAGATCCGGATCAACGAGCTCGAGTGAAGCGGTGGTCGTGGCGATCGCGTGGCGGAAATTCGGCGGCCGGCGGAGACCCCGGTGGAGTTGCGTCCGGATGAGCAGGAGGTCGGAGTGCTCGTTGAAGGAGGCGAGGACGGTGAAAAAGGGGTATTGGAGGATGGTGAGGAAGGGTTTGCCTTCCGTGCGCTTCACCGATCCATGGATGCCCAGAAGGGCGACCAGAGGAGAGGAAAGGCAGAGGGTGATGATCGGGAAATCCTCCGAGTTTCCGAGTTCGCGGATGGCGTTGACGACGGGTTCATGGCGCCGCGAGAGGGTGATGGCCGTGGCGATGACGGGGCTGTTGGGAGCCGGGTAGGGAAGGAGTCTCCAGGACGATTGGCCTGAGATGACCGAATCGGCGAGGATCGAGGCGGGATCGTTCACCGCCGCATCACGAAGGCTGGAAAGCGCATCGCGATCCTCGAATTCGGGTTTGATTTCACTCAGTGAGAATTCGTCCGCGAGATGGAAGATGACACCCAGGGCGCTGCCTCCGACGGAGCGCACATGCTTGATCGCTTCGCCGACATAAGCGGTCATGAGCTCCGGATCGAGCAGCGTCTTTTCAGTCAGCGGAGGGCCGGATGCCCAGAGTTTTTCGGTGTGATCGTAGAGATAGGCGGTGACTCCGGCGCCGTCGGTGCGGATGTGGAGCTGGAAATCGAGCTCGAGCGCTTCCTTGTACCAAGCTGGATTTTTCGCTCGGCTGGAGCGTTTGAAGAAAGTCCTCGCCTGACGGTATTGGAGGAAGGGGTTGATTTCGCCGGGGTGTTTGGCAGTGATCACGTTCGAAGGGATTGCTGGCTATGCAAGGGAGCGGAGATGTCTGGAATGGACAAAGAAATCTCCGCGTTCACACGGGATGGAAGATGGGATTCCGGCGTGGAAATGGAAAAGCGGTTCGCCCGCATCTGCAGGGGAGCCGGAATGGACAGGTATTGGAAAACGGCCCGCCCGCATGAGCGGACGGACCGTAAATTTTTCAGATTCCTCTAATGGGAGATCCTGAGA
>DATLIO010000166.1:0-4036 GCA_035539355.1 Luteolibacter sp. | reverse complement strand
GTCGGCCACGGTGTTGAAAGGGAACTGCCGGACCGTGATCGAGAAACGGACGCGTCACATCGTTCCTATCAGGACAACTTCAGCGGCGATGGCATTGACGGGATTTCCGACAAGGACTGGGTGCAGGCGCGGAATGGATTTGTCGTCGAGATGGGGGATAAGGCCGAATACGGATCGTTCGCGAATTTCCAGGACAAGATCCTCGCCTCGAAGGTGGCGAAGGATTCCTCGTCGGGTTTCCAAAGGCAGATCGCCTATGAGCGCGAAGGCCGGAAGCTGGAGATGGATTGGAACTGTTACAGCGAGGCGTTTTCCAAACGGCTGGTCGATGGGAAGGACGATCCGTGGCCGGATCTGCTCGCCTCGCCGGACTTCGCGGTTGGGACCGGCGCGACGAAAACGGCGGATGCCTCGATCTCGACACTAACAGGCAAGTCCGTCTGGTTGCTTTCGGCGGCACCGGTGAAGACGTGGGTCGGCTATCAACCGAATGCGGAGGAGACCTTGCCGCTGGTCCTGAAGACTCCCGTCGCCGAGCTGAAGGCGGATGCCTTTCCGTTCGGGAAGCTCATCGTAAGGCAAACGGACGACGGGAAACTCAGCTGTGAGATCGATGCCAGCTACCGGCCGTTTTTCCATCATCCGGAAAGGGCGGCGATCTACCAGGCAAGGGGCACACTTCCGTCGGTGATCCGGATTTCGACCGGAGCTCCGGAGGTTTCCGCAACCTTGAATGGTCGTCCTTGTCCCGTGACGAAGGAGAACGGCGGTTTCGTGATCAATCCGTATCATGATCCGAAGCCGATCCGCGAGGATGCTGGATTTTAGCGGTGAATGCGGCTCTTGATTGGCTGACGGCATGGTGGCACTGTCGGTCGACCGATCCCGCTTCACTTATGAGAAAATATTTCGCGCTGCTGTTTGCCAGTCTCCTTGTCTGCGGGTGCGGCGGTTATCCGTCGTATTACACGCTGACCCCGGATGGACCCGCGCCGAGCGGTGGTGGACGGGCGATCGGGATCGGCCCGGTGACGCTCGCCGAATACATCGACCGGCCGAATCTGGTGCTGCAGGGCGAGAGCGATCCCAACACCTTGCTCGTCGCAGCGGATCACCGCTGGGCGGGTGATCTGGAACAGGCCGTGATGCGCGTGACCGCCACCAATCTCGGCCGCCGTCTCGGGACCGGCAATCTGCTGATGTATCCGTGGCAGAACGACAGTGAAGTCAGCCGTCAGGTGGCGATCGATATCCGGCAGTTCCACGGAGCGTCCGATGGCTACGCGGTGATCGAGGCTTCGTATCGAGTCTACGCGCTGCCCGGACGATCGCTGGTCGCGTCGAAAACGTTCACGGATCGCGAACGCCTGGAGAGCGACGGCTACCAATCGCTGGTTGCGGCCCAATCCAAGCTCATGACGAGGATGGCGGATCAGATCGCGAAATCGATGCGTTGAGCGATCACTCCTCTTCGCCGGCCGGAGCGTTCTCTTCGTTCTCGGCGGTGTCGGAAACGATCGCTTCGGCGACGGGTTCTTCCGCCGGAACTTCGGCGACGGGTTCGTCGGGAATCACCGGTTCCGGAACGCGGCCGTTGTTTTCAAGGAGGATGCTGACCTCCTGCTGGACGGATTCGATCTGGGCGAGAGGGATATCAGGATCGCGGACGATGAGGACTTCGCCGGTCTTGCGATGCTCGTAGACGCGGATGATGCCGTTGGGCGTGCGTTGGCTGTCCGTTTCCCGGAGCAACTTCTGGCGCTCGAGCATCACGGCGAGGATGTAGCGGGTGTTCTCTGTGTGTTCCTCATCCTCCTCGATGAGGCGGGTGAGGATTTCCTCGGCGCTGAGTTTTTCGGCTTCGGGTTTCTCCGCGGAAGCGTTCGAAGTGTAGGTCGTTTTCCAGAATGAGAATGGCTTGTCGGTTTCATCACCGCGGTTTTTCCAGCCTTCGACGGAGAAGTCTTTCCGGACGTAGCCGCTCGATTCGGGATCGGGGAAAATCGCGGTGATGATCGACTCGCCGTTGGTGAAAGCGGTCTGGGTGGCGGCGCATTCGCGGGCGCGGGAGCGGAGATGCCAGTTTTCGGCGAGGGCCATGGAATCGGGAAGTTGTCAGTTGTCGGGGAAGAGCGCCTTGATCGTCTGATAGATCGGGCGGCCGGCGAGGCGGCGTTGGAAGAGATAGAAGCCGAGCGCGCCGAAAAGGATGTTCGGCAGCCAGGCTCCGAGCAGCGGCGAGACGATCGAGCCTTCGCCGAGATTGAGGGAAATCCGTGAAATCAGGAGCATCAGGGCGGAGAGGACGACGGCCAGGAAGATGCCCCCACCGGTGCCGCGGCGGGAGAAGTGGATGGAAAGCGGGGCCGCGAGAAGAACGGTGACGAGGCAGGTGAACGGCAGCGCCCAACGGTAGTGCCACTGGGTCAGATACGGCGCGGGATTGAGGCTCACTTCGTTGCCAGCGTTGGCGGTGAGCCAGCCGTTGAGGTCGGGGATGCCGAGGAAGTCGGCGGGCAGGCCCGGTTTGATGAGTTGCCACGGCGTTTCCTTCCAATCCGACCGGACGACCGGCTCGGTGGGGGTGATGTATTCCGGTGGTTCGTCCGGCGTGAATTTGGCGATCACCGGGGATTCGAAGGTCCAGGTGCGGTCGTTGTAATTCCAGATGGCGCGCTTCGCGATGAGGCGGCTTTCAAGCGTGCGGTCCTCGTGGGTCGTGGTGACTTCGACATCAAGGAGCGGTTCGCCTTTCTGATAGTTGACCGGGAAGGTTCCGACCAACCAGAGGCGCCGGGAGTCGGCGTTCCGGTAAAGGACATCGTCCGCTTCACCGACGGATCTTCCGAGAGCGGCGTTGAGGATATCGTCCTTGCGGCCTTCCGCGGTGGGGGCCCAGTGATAGTTCAGTCCGACGCAGAGCAGGCTGCAGAAAACCCCGGCGCCGATGAGGGGGGCGGTGAGACGGGGGACGCTGCGGCCGGTCTGGACGACGGCGACGATCTCCCGCGATGTGGAGAATTTGCCGAGCGAATAGAGCAGCGAAAGCAGCAGCGCGTAGGGCAGCAGGAAGAGGATGATGGCGGAGGCCCGTGCTGTATAAAAGTGGAGGACGGTCAGGGCGACGTTCTTGCTTTCGAGGAAATCACCGATGTTGTCCTGCAGGTCGACCAGCAGCCAGACCATGAACAGCGCCGAAAGGCAGATGGCGAAAATGCCGAGGAACTGGCGGGCGATGTAGCGGTCGAGCGTGCCGCTGAGCGAATAGGCGACCGCCGCGAGCGCCGGCAGGAAGCACATTCCGGCGAGAATTTTCGGCCGGGCGAGGTGGGCGGGCACGTCGGAATCCGGGAAACCCGTGAGTTGGTCGTGCACGGCGGCGTTTTCTCCGGGCAGGAGCAATGCGCACACGATCGCCCCGAGCAAGGTCAGCGCCAGCGGAAGAAGGATCCTGAAAAAGGTGGAGCGGGACATGGGTGGTCGCTGCGGTGAGCTTGGCGGACGGCGGGCGAAGCTGTCGAGCGTGTTGTGGTGGGCCGAAAGTTGCGGCTTGGCAGGAGGGGAAATGCGGGATGCGATGAGCCCGGAAATGATCGCGATCACGGAAGGACAGCCGCTGCCCGGTTTGGGGGAGGCGGTGCGGCATGCGTTTTCGCCGAAAGGTGTGCTCGCGAAGTCGCGTGATTTCGAATACCGGCCGCAACAGCAGGAGCTGGCGGTCGCGGTGGCGGAAGCGCTGGTGAAAGCCCAGCCGTTGGTCGCGGAAGCGGGGACGGGTGTCGGGAAATCACTCGCTTACTTGCTTCCGGCCGCCCGGTTCGCGCTGGAAACGGGAAGGAAAGGCGTCATTTCCACCCATACGATCAACCTGCAGGAACAACTGGTCAGGAAGGACATCCCGATCGTCAGGAAGGTGCTTGGCGAGGAATTGCCGGCGGTGCTGCTGAAGGGCAGGCAGAATTACCTGTGCCCGCTGCGTCTCCGGAGGGCGAGGGAGCAGGCTGCGGATCTTTTCACGAACAGCGAAACGGAAGAA
>DATLIO010000165.1:0-2953 GCA_035539355.1 Luteolibacter sp. | reverse complement strand
CCGGGCGTATCGTCCGAAAGGCTGGGTCGAGCATGGTCTTGAGAAGGCCGACCGCATGCTGCCGCTGGCGGACAAATACAAACTCACGCCGATCCAATTCGCTTCGGTGTGGAACCTCAGCCTGCCGATGGTCGAAAGCGTCGTGCCGACGTTTTTCCAGGAGCCCGTCGAAGGCGCGAAGAGCATCGACGAACAGATCAAGGAATTCGCCGCGACACCGGACGTGCGTTTCACGCCGGAAGAGGTGGAGGAAGTCCGCAAGATCGGTGACAACACCGGCTGCATGATGCTCAAGGGCGCCAGCAAGCGGCATGAGAAAAGCGAACGTGCCGACGAATGGCCGATGCGTGGGGATCTCGTCGACGTCGCCGAGCGTTACGCGCTGGGGACGGAGTGGTGATCATGTCTGACGACCCAGATGCGCACCGTGTCGCCCTGAATGTCGTAGAGGAAGTGGTAGGGAAAGCGCTCGAGATTGCAGCGTCGTAAACCGCTGGAGTCGAAATGGAAGAACCGCGGATTTGAAGCGGCTCTCGAAATTCCGATCCGGAATTCCGCGAGAAAATCATCTCCGAGTGTCCCTGAGATCTCATCGTATTTACCGATGATTTCATTCAAATCGGCCTGAACCCGCCGATGAAATCTAACTTGCACGGCGCTTCAATCCTGAAACGAGTTCGTCGAAAGTCAGCCAGACGGAAGGATCATCCGCGGCTTCCTTTTTTCGGTCCGCGATATCTTCATCTCCGACATCGTAGACCGGACTTTCCAATCCATGCAGCAAGCGGGATGCGAGCGATGCCCGCTCTTCTTCGGACAGTTTGGATGCTTCGTTGACGATCTCTTCCAGCTTCATGCGAGTTCGATTTGTTAAATAATATAACGGAACAGGAACCGCCGTCAGCAGGATTTTTACTCCGCCGCGTCCGGATAAGATCCGAGCAGCTTCACGAGCGAGCAATGTTTTCCAAGCTCATCGAGCGCTTCGGCGACTTTCGGGTCCTGGTGGTGGCCGGAAAGATCGACGTAGAAGATGTATTCCCAGTCCTTCCGCTTCGACGGGCGAGACTCGATCTTCGACATGTTGATGTGGAACTGGTCGAACGCCTGCAATGCTTTCACCAATGACCCCGGTTGGTCGCGGATGGCGAAAAGGATCGACGTGCGGTCGTTGCCGGTGGGAGGACACGGTTTTTCCCCGATGACGAGGAAGCGGGTGGTGTTCGTCGCGCGGTCCTGGATGGATTCCTCGAGCAGCTTGAGGCCGTACATTTCGGCGGCCAGCGCGCCACCGAGGGCGGCGGCTCCCTGGCTGGCGTTTTCCTTCGCGAGCTGGGCGGCTTTGGTGGTCGACGAAACTTCGACGAGGTCGGCTTCGGGGAAATTTTTCAGGATCCACGCGCGGCATTGGCCGAAGACCTGGGGATGCGAATAGAGCGTTTTGATTTCGTTCCGCGGAATGGACGCCATCAGGCCGTTCTCGATGCGGAGGAGAATCTGGGCGCAGATGAAAAGCGGGGAATCGACGAAAAGATCGAGCGTGTGGTTCACCGCGCCTTCGGTCGAATTCTCGATGGGAACCACGCCGTAATTCGCCTGACGTCTCGCGACCTGGTCGAAGACATCGGAAAAGTTCGGTTGGGGCGCGTAGGTCACCGAATGGCCGAATTTCTTGATCGCGGCCTGGTGGGTCCATGTGCCTTCAGGGCCGAGGTAGGCGATTTTCAGATCGTCCTCGAGGGCCAGTGCGGCCGACATGATCTCGCGGTAGATCGCACGGATGGATTTTTCCGGCAGCCTGCCCTGATTCATTTCGATGAGCCGGCGGAGCAGCGATTCCTCGCGTTCCGGCGCATAGATCTGGAGGCCGTCGCGTTTTTTCACGACGCCGACCTCATGGACCAGGTCGGCGCGTTTGGAAAGGAGGTCGAGGAGGTCGCGGTCGAGCGCGTCGATCTGGATTCGGATATCTTCGAGGTTCACAGGCGGGAAATTCAGGCTTCGTCGGATTCGTTGGCCGCAGCGGCGGATGGGGCGGTGCCGGTCGCGCTCAGGGCGAGCTGTTGTTCGCTCTCGGCGGCGGGTTTTGGCGCCGCTTCGGGGTCGGGGAGTTTCACTTTCCGGAGTTCGGAGGCGTTCGGAAGGTCATCGATCGTGCGGATGCCGAAGTGCTCGAAGAAAAGATCCGTCGTTTCATAGAGCAGCGGCCGGCCCGGAAGCTCCGCGCGTCCTCCGATGCGGACCAGGTCGCGGTCGAGGAGTTTCTGGATCATGCCGTCACAAGCCACGCCGCGGACGGCTTCGATGGCCGCCTTGGTGATCGGCTGGCGGTAGGCGATGATGGCGAGGGTTTCCATCGCGGGGCCGGACATGCGTTCGGGTTTCCGGCCGGGGAAAAGCTGGCGGACGAAATCGCCGTATTCGACCTTCGTGTAGAGTTTCCAACCTTTCGGGCGCTCGAGAACGGTGAAGGAGCGGCCGGTTTCCTGATAGACCCCGTTGATGGCGCCGATGGCTTCGGTGACCTGTTCGGAAGAGGTCGCGGTGAGGGCCGTGAGCCACTCCGGGAGCTCCGGCGGAGCCTTGCCTTCCTCGGTTTCCCGGACGCGGACATCCTCCGCTTCCGCGACGCGGGCACGCACCAGCCGGGCGATCTCCTCAGAGGTGAGGGGATTCTGGGAGGCAAGGAGGAGGGCTTCTACGATCGCGCTGAGCTGCATGTCTGAGCGGCGAGATTACGGAACCTTCAGGGCATTTCAAGCCCCGCGCGGTTGGTGAATTCATGGTTTATTTCACAAGTCGGGGATTTTCGCCTTGCTGTGCCGTATTACAGAGACTAATCCACCGCGCTCGTTTCTCCATTAAACGTTTTCAAAACGCCGGAGAGGAGGATTTCGTCTTCAACCATCCGACCACTGACAGTCATGGCCGCAAAAAAATCTTCTACGAAAGC
>DATLIO010000164.1:0-1756 GCA_035539355.1 Luteolibacter sp. | reverse complement strand
CAAAGACTGGGGATCGTCCGGTGTGCAGGAGGCGACGAAGCTCGTCGACATCTGCCTGGAAGCCGGGCTCAACATGTTCGACACGGCGGATGTGTATTCCGGCGGGGATTCGGAGAAGATCCTCGGCGAAGCGATCAAGGGACGCCGCGATCAGGTGCTCATTTCGACGAAGGCGACATTCCGTCTCGGTGACGGGCCGAACGATGTGGGCTCGTCGCGGTTTCATCTGACGAAGACGATCGATGCGGCGTTGAAACGCCTGCAGACGGATTACATCGATCTTTTCCAGCTCCATGGATTCGACGCGCTGACGCCGGTGGAGGAAGTGCTTTCGACGCTCGATGGCTTCGTGAAGGCCGGGAAGATCCGCTATCTCGGCGTGTCGAATTTCTCCGGCTGGCATCTGATGAAATCGCTGGCCGTGGCGGACAAGTATGGCTGGTCGCGGTATGTTGCGAACCAGGCTTATTATTCGTTGATCGGCCGTGACTATGAATGGGAGCTGATGCCGCTCGGAGTGGATCAGAAGGTCGGCGCGATGGTGTGGAGTCCGCTGGGTTGGGGACGTTTGACGGGCAAGATCCGGAGAGGACAGCCGTTGCCGGAAGGAAGCCGGTTGAATTCGAAGACGCTCGTCGATGCGGGGCCGCAGGTGGACGACGAGTTTCTCTACAAGGTCGTCGATGCGCTCGATGAAGTGGCGGCGGAGACCGGGAAATCGGTTCCGCAGGTTGCGCTGAACTGGCTGCTCCAGCGGCCGACGGTTTCGAGCGTGATCATCGGCGCGCGGAATGAGGAACAGTTGCGGCAGAACCTCGGCGCGGTGGGATGGAATCTGACGAAGGAGCAGGTGGCGAAACTGGATGCGGCGAGCGCGAAGCCGTTCGCGTATCCGTATTTTCACCAGCAGGGATTCGACGAGCGGAATCCGTTTCCGGTTTGATCCATGGTAGGGCGGCATGGCCCTATGCCGCCGTTGCTTCCGGAAAGGATGCCCGATGGTAATCCGGGTGTTACGGCAACGGCGCGATGGGCCATCGCGCCCTACCTTGTTTCAGGAAATTTCATCGAAACCATCGACGATGAAATGCGCGCCGGCGGCCTGGAGCGCTCCTACGGGAAACGTCGTAGTGAGCGCGATTACCGTGCAGCCGGCGGCATTTCCGGAACGGACGCCGTTGATCGAATCCTCGATGACGATGCAGTCCTGCGGATCGAGTCCGAGTTTCGTTGCGGTGAGAAGATAAGGCTGCGGGTCCGGTTTTCCGCGGCTGATGTCCTCGCCGGTGACGATGGCATCGAAGTAACGGGAGAAGCCGAAGGTTTCGAACGTGAGCTGCTGGGTGCTTCTCGATGCCGATGTGGTGAGTCCGTGGCGACGGCTTTTGGCGTAGGATTGTTCGACGAAATCCTTCGCGCCCGGGATGAGGGTGACCTCTTTGAAAAGTTCCGCGTAGAGATCGATCTTGCGGAGCACGAGTTCCTCGGCGGTGAGGGTGGTCGATGGATAGAGTTTTCTCAACCGCTCGGCCATGTCGCGCTCCGGCGCGCCTTTGAACGAGTTGAGCGTGGCGTGTTCGGTCAGAGGATCGCCGAGTTCCGCGGTGAGCGCGACGATCGCCTTTTCATGGATCGGTTCCGAATCGATGAGCACGCCGTCCATGTCGAAAAGAATGCCGCGGGCGTTTTCGAGGACTTGCGTGAGTGAGCTCATGGTTTCGTGGGGTTGGGGAGTTGTCCGAGGAAGCGGTTACCG
>DATLIO010000163.1:0-2273 GCA_035539355.1 Luteolibacter sp. | reverse complement strand
TAGCTAACCGCTTGGCGGCGGCGGGGCAAGGGCGGAGGTGCGGGGATCACTCGCCGTCCGGAAGGCCGAGAAGATCGAGGATCCGCTGGAGATCGTCGTTGCCGTAGTATTCGATCTCGATACGGCCTTTTTTCGGCGTGTGGTTGATGATGACGTGGGTGGCGAAGGCGTCGCGGAGGCGTTTCGAAAGCGCCTGGATATGGACGTCCGTTTCGCGGGCCGGCGTGGCCGAAGGCTTCTTCGGATCGGCCGAGGACGCGGCGCCGTTCAGGAAACTCTGCGCGAGTTTTTCAGCGGCGCGGACGGTGAGCTGTTTGCGGAGGATCTGATCGGAGGCGAGGAGCTGGTTGTCCTGATCCTTGATGGCCAGGATCGCTTTCGCATGGCCCACCGAAAGGCGGGCTTGGGCGACGAGGGCCTGGACGTCCTTGTGCAGGTCCAGGAGGCGCATCGCGTTGGCGACGCTGGCCCGGGATTTGCCGACACGGGCGGCGATTTCCTCCTGCTTGAGGGAAAATTCCTTCGCAAGGCGGACATAGCCGGAAGCTTCCTCCATCGGGTTGAGGCCCTCGCGCTGGAGGTTCTCGATGAGCGCCATTTCGAGGACATCGCGATCGGATGCCTCGCGTTCGATGATCGGCGCGGTGGCGAGGCCGAGTTTCTTCGAAGCGCGCCAGCGGCGTTCACCGGCGATGAGTTCGTATTTCCCGTCAACGAGGCGGACGATGAGCGGTTGGATGATGCCGTGCTGGCGGATCGATTCAACGAGGTCGTCGAGCGGGGACTCGATGAAAACGGTCCGTGGCTGGAGCGGGCTGGGGACGATCTGATCGAGCGGGACGTCGCGGACGCGTTTTGAATCGTCGGCGGACGCGGCGGATGCTTCCGCCGCAGGGCTTCCGGCCTGCTTCTTGATGAGAGCGCCGAGTCCTTTTCCGAGTGCCTGTTTCGCCATGGGGGGAAGATGGTTAACAGGCCGCCGCGGGAAAACCAAGCGGATTCCGGGAGCGCTTGACGGAAGGGGGGCGCGGGGCCATCCATGAGCCAGTGAAATCGTCGATTTTTGGTCAAACAACCGCGCTGTGGCTTGGATTATGCTGGATTTCCGCCGCGCAACCGGCGGGACCTGTTGGAAACACGGTCCAGGTGGATCATGCGGCTCCGGCCGATGTGGTCGCCGCCGCGCAGGCCGCGGTCGCGGACCTGGGCAAGCAGGTGGTGCTGGAACACTATGAAGTCGCCATCCAACGTATGAACCCGCAATGGAAGGAACGTCTCGCCGCGAAAATGGGCGGCATCGAAGCGATGGAAAAGCAGCTTTCCGCCGCTTCCGCGGAGATGATCCGGCAAGGGGTGAAGATCACCGAATTCAAACCCCAGGGACAACCCCGGTCATTCGAAGTGGGGCCTGGAAAGAAGGTCGAGGCTGTCGGTGGCGTCAACGTCGAGAAGCTCGTCTACACCAAATGGCTGGTGCTGGTGCCGACCCTGACACGATTCAGGATCCTGCCTGAGAACGCCCAGAAGCCGATTGTCATCGAAGGCACCGGGTATCAGGCCGCGGTCGCCGACAAGGGGAAGAACAACTGGACTTTCATCGATGGATCGAGCCTGACATTGAACGAGCTCAGAAAATTGTACATCAATCTCCCCGCCGATCTCGAGCTGCCTCCGATCGACAAACGTGAAGTCCGCTGAAACCACCTCTCATGGCGAAGAAAAAAACCAACTCCGTCGAGGAGAAGAACAATCTCCACAAAAAGCTCCTGGAACTCTGGAAACGGGGGCAGAGCGACCTTTGCGAAGTCCGTGATTCCGACATCCACGGCCGCGGGGTGTACGCGAAGACCTTCATCCCGAAGGAGACCGAAGTCATCGAATACATCGGCGAGCTGATCGGAAAGGAAGAGAGCGACAGGCGGGCGCTCACCCAGCATGCGCGCTCGGTGGAGTCCGGCGATGCGGCGGTTTATATTTTCACGCTTTCGAAAAACTACGACATCGACGGCAATGTGCCGTGGAACACCGCGAGGCTGATCAACCATTCCTGCAATCCGAATTGCGAGGCATGGATCATCGGCCGCCGGATCTACATCTACTCGCTGCGTGACATCCAGAAAGGCGAGGAACTGAGCTTCGACTATGGTTTCGACATCGAATGCTTCGAAGACCACGTCTGCCGCTGCGGGACGAAGGACTGCGTCGGCTACATCGTCAGCCGGGCCCAGTGGCCGGACCTCAAAGAGCGGCTGAAAGAGAAAGCCGTTTCCTGA
>DATLIO010000162.1:0-2865 GCA_035539355.1 Luteolibacter sp. | reverse complement strand
CCCGTGCCTCCAGGCGGCCGTCTTGCTGAAATATGAATTCGCGGGCGGTTCCCAGGCGGGAAGCATCGTCGACCCCGGCGTGACCGCTGGCACTTTCGGCGCCGGTCCGAATCTGGTGGATCTGGACAACGGTGCCTCCGGCGGCACGTTGGATTATACCGCGGGATGGGCGCGGATCGCACCGAGCCGGGTGATCGGGGCTTCGGCGACGCCGGGTAACGAGACCGATTCCGTGACTGAAGGCGAATATTTCACGTTCACGATCGGACCCAACTCAGGAGGCACCCTCAATCTCGAGACACTGGTATTTTCAACTGCTTACTACGGTACGAACGCTCCCACGGTATTGGCATCCTTCTTCGTGCGATCCAGCATTGATAATTTCGTGATCAATCTCGGAAACACCACCTTCACCAGCCCGCTTCTAACGAGTGCCGCTTTCGTCGGAAATACCGTCACCTTCACCGGTGCGAGCTTCCAAGGTCTCGCCGGGCCGGTTGAATTCCGGATCTATCTCTACGACACCAACAACGCCTCGAACCGTTCCATCGCCATCGACGATGTCACGGTCAACGGCACCTTCATCCCGGTCCCCGAGCCCGCATCCTGCGCTTTCGTCTTCGCCTCCATCGGCCTCGCGCTGGCAGGCAGACGGCGTTGATAAAACGGGCGGCAGGTTTGGCTAGCGTCCGTTTTATGGAACCGGCAGGGTCTTCCCGATGAAAGCCACCGTCACCGTTGCCTCCGCCAAGACGCCCGACGGATCTTCCCTGACCCTTCACGAACACGACGGGCAACATTTCCTCAAGGTCGCCGGCGTGCAGCTGATGAGCACCACCGCCTCCTCATCCGAGGAACAGATGGCCGAACTCGCCTGCGCGAAGTTGCCGAAAAACCCCCGCATCCTGATCGGCGGACTCGGTTTCGGCTTCACCCTCAAGCGCGTGCTCGAACTCACCGGGCCGGACGCGCGCGTCGTCGTCTCCGAACTGCTTCCCGAGATCGTGGAATGGAACCGGGTGCATCTTTCCGAAGTGAACGGCAGGCGGCTTGACGATCCGCGCGTGGAAATCCTCGTGAGTGATGTTTACGACGTGATCGGCCGATGCGCCGCCGACCGCTACGACGCCATCCTTCTCGATGTCGACAACAGCCCGGATCCTCTCGTCCAGAAAGGCAACGGACGGCTGTATCAAGGTTCCGGCCTCGTCCGGATCAAAGCGGCCCTCAACCCGAGAGGACGCGTGGTGTTCTGGTCCGCCAATGAGGACAGGTCCTTCGAGAAGCTGCTTTCGAGGTCGTTCAAAAACGTCGAATCGATCCGGGCGAAATCCTACCCGCAGGCAAAGCGGTTCACCCACACCCTCTTCGTCGGCGACCGCGACTAGCACGGGGCGCATCCAACCTCCGTCGGAACAACCGCCCTGAGCCCCGAAGAACACGGATAGAACTCAGGTTGATTGCCGTCATTCATAGGGCCGGAGCAAGCCACGCGATTCCTTATTATCAAGCAATTCGAATTACCGGAGCCTTCCCATCCGCCGGAGGAAAAGATCCAAGCAACAGGATCCGGAACGAATCGATTGCCAGACGGCGCGGAGGCGCTAATGTCCCGCCCCCGGCCATTGAAAGCGCCGGTCACTGAAAATGAGCCTGCCACATGTAGCGATCGTTGGTGCCACGGGAGCCGTCGGCATCGAAATGCTTCTTTGTCTCGAACAGCGGAATTTTCCCCTCGGGAAACTCACGCTGCTCGCATCCGCCCGCTCGGCAGGCAAACGGATCAAATTCAAGGGCGAGGACGTCGAGGTGAAGGAACTCACCCACGACTCCTTCGCGGGCATCGACATCGCGCTTTTCAGCGCCGGCGGATCCATCTCGCTGGAATTCGGCCCATCCGCCGCGAAGGCCGGAGCCATCGTCATCGACAACTCGTCCGCGTTCCGCATGGACCCGGACGTCCCTCTCGTCGTGCCGGAAATCAACCCCGCCGCCGCGAAGAATCCGCCGAAGGGCATCATCGCGAATCCGAACTGCACAACCATCATTTCCCTGATGGCCCTGGCACCGCTGCACGAAAAGTTCGGCCTCGAGTCGATCATCGCGTCTTCCTACCAGGCCGTTTCCGGTTCGGGCGCGCAGGGCATCATCGAGCTCGAGGAGCAGGTGAAAGCCATCGCCAACGGCCTTGAGGTCACCACGAAAGTCTATCCGCGCCAGATCGCATTCAACGTCATCCCGCAGGTCGATGTCTTCACCGACAACGGCTACACGAAGGAGGAAATGAAGATGCAGAACGAGGGCCGCAAGATCCTCGGCTTCCCCGAGCTCAAGGTTTCCTGCACCTGCGTCCGCGTGCCGGTCTACCGCTCGCACTCGGTTTCCATCACCGCGAAGTTCAAAAATCCGATCGATCCCGATGCCGCCCGCGCCGCCTACGCCGGAAAGCCGGGCATCCAGGTGGTCGACAATCCCGCCGAGAAACTCTTCCCCGTACCGCTCGACACGACCGGCAAGGACGACTGCCTCGTCGGCCGCATCCGCAAGAACCTCGTTCTGGAAAACTCGCTCGATCTCTGGGTCGTCGGTGACCAGGTCCGGAAAGGCGCGGCGCTCAACGCCGTCCAGATCGCCGAACTCCTCTGACCTCTCCCATCGCGGCCATGGATCTCAAGACCTACCTGAAAACCATGGCCGCGGAAACCGACGCGGCGCTCGACCGTTTCCTGCCGAAGGAAAAGGAACGCCCGTCGACCATCCATGCGGCGATGCGTTACAGCGTGTTCGCCGGTGGCAATCGCCTGCGGCCGATCCTTTGCCTCGCTGCCGCCGATGCCTGCGGCGGCGATGCCACCGACGCGCTGC
>DATLIO010000161.1:0-6519 GCA_035539355.1 Luteolibacter sp. | reverse complement strand
CATACGAATCGGGCCGGATTTCCTTCGAAGAGTCCGCCAAATCCTTCGAAAGAAATGGCCAACCTTTCGAAGAGTCCGCCGAATCCTTCGAAAGAAACGGCCAACCTTTCGAAGAGTCCGCCGAATCCTTCGAATGTTTCGGCAAATCCTTCGTATTTTTTGTCGAAGAGAATGATCTCACAGGCATTTTTCAATGAGTTATGGAACCACGGCAATCCGTTGCCGCTTTCCCATGCAATAGATCCGTAGCTGATCGCGAAAAGCTACATCGGCCGCGAGGTTCCATGATTTACTCCAACAGACCGATGGTCATCCTATGAACCATCGATGAGAAAATCTTTCTGGGTGGGTGCCGCCGTTATTCTGGCAATCGCGATCGCCGCGTATCTGACCACATGGATCGTGATCAAATACCGCAGCCAACCTCTCCATGGCGCCTTCGACGTGGGCATGAAATGCATGGGCGGCCACGAGATCTTCCTCGATCTGGAATCGGGCGACGCATATGATGCCTGCCCCGGCCATCGGTCGCGCGATCGGATCGGCAAGGTCGTCAGAAATAACAACTCCGCGACCATCATCGACAGCCGGGACGGAGCCCCATGGATCCGCATCGATTGGGACGGTTCATCCCACTCCCTGAGCTTTCTGAAAGTCCCGGACAGCACCTCGCTCATGGGCATGATTCCTCTCCGGGGCCACGTTCATCAGGTCACCAGCCCGTGGAGACTCTGGGCACCCCGCTTTTTTCCGGAAGAATGACCGGCCATTTTCCCTCACAAAACCCCGTCCCGGCGACGCTGAATCCATACTCCAAAGTCGAGCTTTGCCTGTTGCACTCAATCAATGGCATGCCAGACTCCCAACCGTAAATCGATGACTACAGAAACCTTGCAGGAGCAAATCGCGGAAACCAGCGGCTGGATCCAGGCCGTCAAAAACGAAATGGCGCAGATCCTGGTGGGTCAGGAAAGGTTGGTGGACCGCCTGCTGATCGGCCTGCTCTGCAACGGCCACATCCTCCTCGAAGGGGTGCCCGGATTGGCCAAAACCCTTGCGGTCAAAGCACTTTCGGGCTCGCTGCACGCCACGTTCGCCCGGTTCCAGTTCACCCCGGACCTCCTGCCCGCCGACCTCGTCGGCACGATGGTCTATCACCCGCATGACGCCCGTTTCGAACCGAAGCTCGGCCCGATTTTCAACAACCTGATCCTCGCGGACGAAATCAACCGCGCCCCGGCCAAGGTCCAGTCCGCCCTGCTCGAGGCGATGCAGGAACGCCAGGTCACCCTCGGCGAGCGTTCCTACCTCCTGCCGGAACCGTTCCTCGTCCTCGCGACCCAGAACCCGATCGACCAGGAAGGCACCTATCAGCTTCCGGAAGCCCAGCTCGACCGTTTCCTGCTGAAAGTCACCGTCGGCTATCCGACCAAGGATGAGGAG
The DNA here is from genome assembly GCA_035539355.1 of Luteolibacter sp. Lineage (GTDB taxonomy): Bacteria > Verrucomicrobiota > Verrucomicrobiia > Verrucomicrobiales > Akkermansiaceae > Luteolibacter. Next base: position 5,076 of record DATLIO010000161.1, on the reverse strand, counting down.
CTGACCATCCTCAACCGCATGGCGACGTCCGCGCCGTCCTACAAGACGAAGACGGTCGCCACGCCCGAACAGGTCGCCGCTTCCCGCGCGCTGGTGAACCAGGTGTTCATCGATCCGGCGGTGCAGAACTACATCGTCGATCTCATCCACGCGACGCGCTTCCCGGTCACGGTCGATGCGCCTTTGAAAAACCTCATCCGTGCCGGTGCCTCACCGCGGGGCACGATCAACCTCGCGCTCACCGCCCGCGCCCGCGCCTTCATGCAGGGCCGCGCCTACGTGACCCCGCAGGACGTGAAGGACATGGCGCCGGACGTTCTCCGCCACCGGATCCTCCTCACCTACGAAGCCGAGGCGGAGGATGTCACCACCGACACCGTCATCGAGCGCATCCTCGGCAAAGTCGCGGTTCCTTAAATCCGGGCCATGCTCACCGACGAACAGATCGAGGAAATGATGGCGCGCGTGCGCAAGCTGGAGCTCAAGGCCCGGCGGCTCGTGCGCGAATCGTTTTCCGGTGAATACCTTTCCTCGTTCCGCGGGCAGGGGCTCGATTTCGATGACTTCCGTGAATACCAGCACGGCGACGAGGTGAGGTTCATCGACTGGAACGTCACCGCCCGGATGAACCAGCCGTTCGTCCGCAAGTTCCGCGAGGAACGCGAACTCGCCGTCGTCATCGCGGTCGATATCTCCGGCTCCGCGGACTACGGCAGCAGGAACTTCAGCAAACGCGAGATCGCCGCCGAAGCCGCGGCCGTGCTCGGTTTCAGCGCGATCCAGAACAACGACAAGGTCGGCCTGCTGCTTTTCGCCGGCGAGCCGCTGCTTTTCGTTCCGCCTGCGAAAGGCACCCGTCACCTGCTCCGGATGATCCGCGAGATCCTGACGGTGAAACCCGCGATGCAGGGAACGTCCGTCTCGGCCGCCTGCGATTTCCTCGTCCGCACGTTGAAACGGAAATCCCTCGTCTTCATGATCTCGGATTTCCATGCGGACCCGCTCGACAAACCGCTCGGCAAGCTTTCCCACAAACACGACACGATCGCGCTCCGGGTTTCCGATCCCCTCGAAGCGAACCTTCCCCGTGCCGGGCTCGTCGTCATGCGCGATCCTGAAACCGGCTTCGAAACACTGGTCAACACCTCGAACGCGAATCTCCGCAAGAGCTACGAGCGGCTGATGCTCCGCCAGCACGAAGGCGTCTCCTCGGTCCTGAAAAAGCACGGCATCGACTCCGCCGAACTCGGCACGGACCAGGACGCGCTCAAGACGCTCCACCAAATGCTCAAACGCCGGAGCCGCAAGCGCGCCCGCTGACCTGCGATGGAAGAAAAAGCACCCAATCTCCAGCTTCAGGAACCCGCTTCGCCGGAATCGCTGCTGCCTGCCCACGATTTCACGCCGCTGTGGATCGGCCTCGCCGTTCTGGCCCTGCTGATCGTGATCATCCTCATCGTGAAGGCCTGCCGGAAACCCCGCGTCGATCCTTCGGTCGCCCGTCGCGCGGCTTATCTGAAAGCCAGAAAGGCCTTCGAATCGCTCACGCCGTCCGGTGTGCGGGAGACCGCCGTCGCCTCCTCCCTCATCGTCCGCGGTTTCCTTGCGGAAGCCGTCGCCGATCCTTCGTTGTTCGAAACCCACGAGGAATTCCTCACCCGCCAGGACTCGCTCAATCGCCTGACGCCACCCGCCCGTGAAGCCTGCTCGGAATATTTCTCCCGCATCGCGCGCCTCAAGTATGCGCCGGAAGTTCCCGCCGATGATCCGGCAGCCATCATCACCGACTCCCGCGCCCTCGTTGAATTCCTGAACGTCGGTTTCCTGCCATGACGTCCCTTTTCGAACATTTCCGCCTCATCCAACCCGGCTGGCTGCTCCTGCTGCTGCCCGCGCTCGTGCTGCTCATCCTGCGCCGTGGCCGCGGAGCCGAAGCCGCCGTCACCTTCCCCAACCTGGCGGTGCTCGTCAGCCTCGGGTCCCGCGTGCGCCACCTCGCATGGAACATCGGGATCCCCCTCGCCTTCGCATCCATCGTCTTCGCGGTGATCGCGATGTCCCGTCCGGTCTGGCGGAACGAATATCAGAACCGGACCGCGAGCGGCATCGACATCATGATCGCCTTCGACGTTTCGCTTTCGATGGACATCGACGATTTCATCGACCGCGGGCAACAGGTCAAACGGATCGATGTCGCGAAGGAAGTCGTCGACCAGTTCATCAGCCGCCGGACCGACGACCGGGTCGGGCTGGTCGCCTTCGCCGGACGTCCCGTGTCCGTCAGCCCGATCACGCTCGACCATCAGTGGCTGCGCATGGGACTCGGCAACCTGCAGCTCAACACCGAGCAGGACAACGGCACGGTGAAGGACCAGGGCACCGCGATCGGTTCCGCGCTCGCCGCTTCCGCGATCCGCTTGGACAGCCGTGAAGCGAAGAGCAAGATCATCGTCCTCCTCACGGACGGTGCCAGCAACTCGGGCAAGATTTCCCCGATCGAAGCCGCGGAGCATGCGAAAACACTGGGCATCAAGATCTACACCGTCGCGATCGGCACCAAGGAAGGCCGCGTTTCCCGGGGCATCCAACGTTTCCCCCGGCAGGAATTCGACCTCCCGACCCTCAAGAAAATCGCCGTTCTGACCGGCGGCGAGAATTACTGGGCCCAGGACCTCAACCAGCTCCAGAGCACTTTCCAGACGATCGACAACCTCGAAAAAACCGAGACGAAAACCCAGACGGTGACCGATGACAAGGAGCTGTTCCCGTGGTTTGTTGGCATCTCCCTGGCTCTCGCCCTCACGGCGGCGGCGGCTGGCGTCGTGAAACCATCGCCCGCATCCTGACCATGACCTTCCTCCATCCAGGCTGGCTCCTGTTGCTGATCCTCCTGCCCTTCCTCGGGCTGGCGGGCATCTTCGTTTCCTACCGCCGCAAATCGCGCTGGGACGTCTTCGTCGCGCCCCGTCTCCGCGGCGCCCTCATCCGCCGGTCGAGCCTGATCCCCCGCTGGCTGGCGGTGCTTTTCCTCCTCGCGGGTTGCGCGGCCCTCATCATCGCGCTCGCCCGTCCGCAAGGCGACGCCGGCGTCCGCACCGAGAAAACCGAGGGCCGCAACATCCTCATCGCCCTCGATCTTTCCCGCAGCATGCGCGCCGACGACGTGCGGCCTGACCGCCTCGCCCAGGCGAAGATCATCATCTACGAGCTTCTCGAGAAACTTCCCAACGACCGCATCGGCCTGATCGGTTTCGCCGGCACCGCGCATTCCTACGCGCCGCTCACGATCGACCACAAGGCCGTCGCCGAAACCGTCGGCCAGATCGATGAAACGTGGACCCCGGTCGGAGGATCGGACCTTTCCTCCGCCCTCAAGCTCGCGATCGAGACGCTGAAGAAAACCGGCCAGAAGAACAACGCGCTCGTCATCCTCAGCGACGGGGAGGAAAACGAAAACATGCGGGAACTGGCGACCATGGCCAAGGAGGCCGAAAGCGCCGGCATCCACATCTACGCCATCGGGGTCGGCACCACCCAGGGTTCCTATGTTCCGAACCCCGAAACCGCCAGCGGCCAGGTCGAGGAAGGCGGCGTCCCGATCATCAGCCGGCTCCAGCCTGAAGTCCTCCAGAAACTCGCCGAGGAAACCCGCGGCCGCTACGTCGCCGCCAGCAGCGGGGTGAACATCCCCGAAATGGTCCAGACCGCCGCGAAAAACCTCGATTCCTTCGAAACGGAATCCCGCGAACGGCGGCTCGTCATCGAGTTCTTCCAATGGGTGCTTCTTCCGGGTATCCTGTTCCTCATGGTCTCGATCCTTTCCGGCACCCGCTGGCGCGCGCTGAAAGCCGCGCCGCTCGTGATCGGCGCGCTCCTCATTTCATTCCCCGAAGCCCGTGCGAACCAGGCGACCGACGCGAAGGACGCGCTCGATGGCAAACGCTTCAAGGAAGCCCGCGAAAGCTACCGCAAGCTCGCCGAGAAAACGCGTTTCAAGGATGAAGCCGCCCGTTACCGGATCGGCGAAGGGCTCGCCGCCTACCGTTCCGGCGAATACCGTGAAGCCCGCGGCGCTTTCAGCGGAGCGATGATCTCCGACGACTCCGCCATTTCCTCCGCCGCGCATTTCGGCATGGGCAACACGCTTTTCCAACTCGGCTGGCAGGGTCTCGCCGATCAATCCTATCCGACCGAACCCGGCGAAGTCCCCGATCTCGCCCGCTTCGAGACCCTCGTGAAGGAACGCCTCGCGAGGATGAAACAATCCGAAGAGGAAAGCGTCGGCCGTTCCGAGGAATACCGGCGGATGGATTCCCTCATGGTCAACTGGGCGGACTCGGTCCGTCACTATGACTCGGCCACCAAGCTCAACCCTTCCGACAAAGGTTCGGCGCAGAACCGGGAAACCACGATGATCTATCTGCGCAAGCTGCGCGAACTGCTGCAGGAGGAAAAGAAACAGGCCGACCAGGAGATGCCCCAGATGGGTCAGGGCAAGGGCGGCCAACCCAATGAAGGCGAAGGCCAGCCGGGCGAGGACAACGGCGGCGGCAACGGCGAGAACGATCAGGAAGGCGGCGGCGAGGGCGACAAGAAAGACAAGGACGGCTCCGGCGGCGACCAGAAGAAAGAAGACGAGAAGGGCAAGAACAACGGCGGCGATCCCAACGAAACCGCCGAGGAACGCGCGCGCCGCCTGCTCGAAGACAACGCGGATCTCGAAAAGGGCCCGATGGGCCAAGGACGCTTCAACCAACGGGCGCCGAAGAAAGACTGGTGAAATGACAATGACACGAAACTCACTCCGGATCGCTCCGCTGCTCTTCGCAGCCGCGGTTTCCTTCGCCGCCTCCGCTTTCGGTCAGGTGACCGCGGATCTTTCCAGCCGGTTCCTTGCACGCGGCGAAGAAGCACGGCTTTCGATCGTCATCGACGGTGTGGAACCGGAACCTCCGATCTCCACCCCGTTGGTGCCGGATGTCCGCATCGAACAATTCCGCCAGGGATTGATCCGCTCCCGCTCGAACCGGTCGACCCCCGCGTTCTCATTCGATTTCGTCCTCTCCAGCGAAAAGG
>DATLIO010000160.1:0-6808 GCA_035539355.1 Luteolibacter sp. | reverse complement strand
TGTTGTCGCAGTCCGAAGGAAGTATTTCGTTGGCCGGTTGGCGCCCTGCGGATACCTTGCCCCCGTCGCAAGACAAGACGGCTCGGCTGAGATGCTTCGTGGTTATTGGGTTTTCCACGCGGATGATCAGCCGGGCCGTTTCTCGTTCCTCGGATCGTCTTCTTTGCACGGGATAAAAGGCGAAACGCATTTATTGCCAGGGGAAAAGCCCATCCCGATGCCCTGAAAGCCCGCAACAGAGCCGTCCGCAGGGTTTGGTATGCTCCCTGCGAATCAAAAGGAACAGATGCTTCAACAACCCCTTTGGTTTTATGAAAGCAAACCCAGACACAAAATCCGCGTCCGGCCACTTGCCGGGCAAAATCGGTTGGATCTTCCTTTGGCTCATCGGAGTGCCCATTCCCATTCTCCTGATCTTCTTCCTGCTCAGGGGATGCACCTAGTGGCGTCAGAGATTGGCCGGTGATCCGGATTCACGGCCTCAACGGGAACAAGCCGTCAGCGGAAAACCGCTGAAGAAAAATTCCTCACTCTCTTCGGATTACCCGCCATCACATTCGGTGAAAGCCGATTGGGTAAAGGTTGAAATCCCGTTGAATCCGAATCCATGGGCATGCCTCCAGCTGTTCATCAGGACATTGAACCAGAGGGCAAAATATTTTCCCCAAGGGACAATATCCTTACGTCCGGAAATCTCCCATCATGACTCATGACATTGAGGGGATTCCCACCCAGCCAAAAGCCGGGTGACCGGAGCCTCGATTCACCGCATCTAACCGACAGGGATCCATTCAACCGGACGGCTCCCCTTCTCGTTCATTTCTCGTGAATTACGATTTCATACCCATCTGGATCCTCTTCATCGGGACCTTTCTGGTCGTGATGTTGTCGATCGAGGTGGGTTATCGGCTGGGTCATCGGTCGCGGCGCCGATCGGAGGATGAGAAGGAATCCCCCGTCTCCGCCATCGCGGGATCGGTTCTCGGCCTCAGCGCTTTCATGCTCGCGTTCACTTTCAGCATTGTCGCCAATCGTTATGACTCGAGGAAAGAACTCGTGCGGGAGGAAGCCAACAGCATCGGCACCACTTATCTCCGCACCGATTTCCTGCCCGAACCCGACCGCGACGAAGCGAAGGCCCTTCTCAAGGAATATGTGTCCGATCGAATCACTACCGTCGAGAAACTGCGTTCAGGTGAACTGACGCCGGAAGGTCTTGCCGAAGGCCTTGCCAAATCCGGACGAACCCACCGCCGCTTGTGGGAAATGGCCGTCACCAATGCCCGCAAGGACATGAACTCCGATGTCGCCGCCCTTTACATCGATTCGCTCAACGGACTCATCGACATCCATGCCCTGCGCGTCGCCGTTGCATTGCAGGCACGGATTCCGACAGGCATCTGGTTCGCGCTCTCCAGCGTCACCGTTCTCGGTATGGCTTCCGTCGGCTACCAGACCGGCATTGCGGGATCAAAGCGTTCACTCACCAAACCGGTTTTGGCCGTTTCCTTCAGCCTTGTCATCGCGCTGATCGCCGCCCTCGACCGCCCGAACGGCACTTACGTGAAAGTCTCCCAGCAACCCTTCATCGATCTCCTCGACTCCATGTCATCCACCCCACCATGAACCCTCCGCCTCTCAACCGGTTGGCCGTCACGCTTGCGGCGATGCTCATCCTCGTAACCGGCCTCGTCCGCGCCGCCGATCCTCTTCCGTCATGGAACGACACCGACACGAAAAAGGCGGTCATCGGTTTCGTTGAACGGGTCACCAAGGAAGGATCACCGGATTTCGTCCCCGTGCCTGAGCGGATCGCCACTTTCGACAATGACGGCACGCTCTGGTCCGAACAGCCGATGTATTTCCAGGCATTCTATGTTTTCGCCAAGATCAAGGAGATGGCGCCGCAACATCCCGAATGGACCGTCACCGAGCCGTTCGCATCCATCCTGAAGGGCGACATGAAAACCGCACTGGCCGGCGGGGAAAAAGCACTCGTCGCGTTGGTGATGGCCACGCATGCCGGAATGACGACGGATGAATTCGAGAAATCCGTCACCGATTGGATCACGACCGCGAAGCATCCCAAGACCGGCAGGCCATTCACGGAAATGGTTTTCCAGCCGATGCTCGAGTTGCTGGCCTATCTCCGCGCGAACCAATTCAAAACCTTCATCGTCTCCGGCGGTGGCATCGAGTTCATGCGCCCATGGGCGGAGAAAACCTACGGCATTCCACCGGAACAGGTCGTGGGTTCCAGCGGCGGCCTGAAATATGAACTCCGCGACGGCGTTCCGGTGATTTTGAAAACACCTGAGCTTGTTCTCAACGACGACAATGTCGGCAAGCCCGTGGGCATCCAGCGCCACATCGGTCGCCGCCCGATCGCAGCGTTCGGCAATTCCGACGGAGATTTCCAGATGCTCGAATGGACGACTTCCGGCAAAGGAGCACGACTCGGACTCATCGTCCATCACACCGACGCCGAGCGCGAATATGCCTACGACCGCGGCTCCCACATCGGCAAATTGGAGAAGGGTCTCGATGCCGCGAAAGAGAAGGGCTGGATCATCGCGGACATGAAGTCCGACTGGAATGTCATTTACCCGAAACCATGAGATTCGAACCCATGGAATCTCCGCTTCACCCATGATCGAATCTGTAAACTCTCCTTTCCGGCCGGACAACCGTCCGCCGGAAATCCCATTCCCCTCGATGTCCCGTAATCATGAAAACTGTCCCACACCCGCATGAAAACACATCGTCTGATATTCGCATTGATCGCCTCCATCCCGGCTGTTCCGCTCTGCCAGGCGGCCTCCATTTCCCAAACGTTCGAAGCAGGGGAAGACACCACCAACTGGGGATCCACCTGGACCGGCGGCTCCACGGTTTCCACGTTCCTTGATCCGGGGTTCGGCGGCATCAGCGCCGGCGGAGGTGCGAGCCTCACTCAGAGTTTTTCCCGAAACTTCCGCAACAACACCGCCGGACTCGATGTCGAGACTCCCTACATGATCAGCATGTATGTTCAGGTGGACTCTTTCGACGGAGCCGCCGGTGGATTGTTTGAGATCGTTGATGGGTCATACGGTTCCAACAACGCCGCCAATCTCCGGATCCTCACGGTCGCTCCGGACCAATACAAATGGCAGGCGCGGGACAACAATTCCGGTTGGCAGGATGTCGGCATGACACTCCTGCTCACCGATCCCTACCGAGTCGAACTCACCGTCGATCCCGCATCATTCACTTACTCCGCCACCGTAAGTTCGGTGGACGGCAGCGGCGGCGTCATTCAATCAGCCACACTCAACAACCTTGCTTTCGATCAGAATGTGATCAACAACAATGCCAATGGGAATCTCCTGTTTTACATCCAGGCGAATGCCGGCGGCACGGACGTCCGGGTCGATAATATCAACATCCAGAGCATTCCCGAGCCGGCCATGCCGCTTGCCGCGGGCAGCCTGGCCGTCGCGTGGACGCTCGCACGCAGACGTGGGTATCACAACCGCTAGCACATGATCGTCCGTATCCTCCGCCGTCTGGCAGCAATAATCGCCTTCATCATCGGCCTTCTTTTCGTCCTCTGGGCCGCAGGTGCGCTTTGGTATGACCTCCCTGTATCAGCGTCATGGAGGAAAGCAGCCGCCGGAATTTTCATCCAGACCGCCGCGGCGTTGTGGTTCTCCGGAAACAGGCGGATGAGGATCGCGGCCTGTGCGTTGCCATTTCTCATCGCGGCCTGGTGGTTTTCCCTGAAGCCGAGCAACCACCGGGCCTGGCTTGCGGATGTCGCCGAAACCGCATCCGCGGAGGTCCGTGGCGATGAAATCACCCTCCACAACGTGCGGAACTTCGACTACCGGACGGAGACCGATTACACCCCCAGGTGGGAAACCCGGAAGGTCAACCTTTCGAAGATCACCGGAATTGATATGGCGATCAACTACTGGGGTTCGCCTTACATCGCGCATCCTGTCGTCAGCTTCCAGTTCTCCGATGCGCCACCGGTTTGCTTCTCCATCGAGACGCGGAAGGAAATCGGGGAAGGTTACTCGACCATCGGAGGCATCTACCGGCAGTTCGAGCTGGTCTACATCGTCGCCGACGAAAGGGATGTCATCCGCGTCCGGACCAACTACCGCAAGAACGAGGACGTTTATCTTTACCGCCTCAACGTCACCGCCGAACAGGCGCGCGGACGCTTCATGGAATATGTCACGACGTTGAACCGGCTGAAGGAGAAACCCGTCTGGTACAATGCCATCACCACCAACTGCACCACCGGAATCCGCACGCAGCATGACTCCGACAAACGGGCACCTTGGGACTGGCGCATCCTCCTGAACGGGAAAGCCGATGAAATGCTCTACGAGCGCGGCGCCATCCGATCCAACGGCCTTCCTTTCCAAGAGCTCAAGAAACAATCGCTCATCAACGTCGCAGCACGGGCTGCGGATGCCTCGCCCGATTTCTCCACCCTCATCCGCGCGAACGTTCCTTCGTTCCAAGAAACCAACGACAACAAACCGACGTCACCATGAAGACACCATTCCTCATTCCCCTCGCCTTGGTGGCGATGACCGCTCCGGCGTTCTGCCAGGTTCCACCGGCGTCCGAGCAACCGGTGCTGTTGAAGTCATCCGATCTTTGCCGGCCGCATTATTGATCGGACCATCGCATCGGGTCCGTGATCACGTCGCCACCGACGGCTACATGGCTCATTTCGAAATCGACACGGATTTCGGCACATTCACCGCCATCGGCGTACCGCAGGCGAAAGCCCGCATCCGGGAAGCAGAGGCCATCCGCAAACTCGTCGATACGAGCAAAGGCGATCTCTTCGCCGAAGGCATGAGACGCTCCATCGAGCAACCGATCGATGCCGTCAAAAACATCGTCAGAAATCCCGTTGAGTCGGTGAAAGCCGCACCGAAGACCGTCGGTCACTTTTTCGGAAAAGTCGGATCCGCCATCGGCCGCGGAGTGAGCAGAACCGTGGAACGCGTCGAGGATGGCGTGAGGAATCCCGACGGAACCGATCCGGGTGAAACCGCTGCGCAGGCGGGCCGAGGCATCGGAAACGCCGCCAAAAATGCCGCGGGATTCGACAAGGCGAAACTCGACACCGCCAGACAACTCGGCGTCGACCCCTATTCCGACAACCCGCGGCTGCAGGAAGAGATGGACAAGGTCACCTGGGCGTTCTTCGCCGGTGGACTTCCTCTCCGCATCGGAGCCACCATCGCATCGGCAGGCGTCGCGGTCGCAGCCGTTGAAATGGTCGGCATTCCCGAAGACACCTACGCGCTGACTTCGAGCGAACTGGAATTGCGTGACGGACGCTCTTTGTCAGCGATGGGCGTGACGGACGACGACGTGAAGGAATTTCAGATGAACCGGATCCTCAGCCTCACCCGCCGCCACCGCATCGTCACTTATCTCGCGTCATTTCCCAAAGCTTCCGGACGCGCTTCGATCATCCAACTCGCCAATGCATGCGGCACACCGGAACAGGCGGATATCCTCATCAGCGCCCTTGCCATCCTTGCGGAGCGGCAGAAGTCCGGTTCCGCGGATTACCTCGCACTCAAAGTGCTGGGCCGTCTTCCGGGAGCCGTAACCGCCAGCGGCGAGGTCCAGGTCCCCGCCCCCGTCGACTATGTCACATGGACCGAAGAGGTCGCCGCTTTCGCCCAACGCGATGACCTCGGCTCCGGAGCGAAAACCCTCGTCCATACCGGCACCTTTTCCAATGCGGCATCGACCGGCTTCCTGGCCTCCGGCTGGAAAGTCGTTTCCGTCGGCTATCCCAAACATTAGTCGTCGCCAACAGGCGTCACATTTCGTCGCCACTGATGAGGGAAAATCCCCACGACCACTCATCGTAGCTTCGTTGGTTTCGCACCGAAAAGGAGAAGGCCTTGATCCATTTCGGATCAAGGCCTTCATATGGCTCCGGCGGTTGGGATCGAACCAACGACCTAGTGATTAACAGTCACCCGCTCTGCCGCTGAGCTACGCCGGATTTACCATTCGCGCCGTCTTCCGGCGCGGGCGGACGATGTGACGCGGAGGCGGTTCTCTGCAAGGGAAAAATACCTCATTCGCATCAAATATTTCACGAAAGTTGATTGGAGGACCTCAACCGCCTGCCGCCAACGTCACGACCTCCATCCGGGAGCCCGATTGAACCGTGGTGTTTTCGTAATCCCTTGGAAAAACAGCCTGCTCATCGAGTTCGACGACGACGGGTTTCCCCTGGAGCCCTAGTTGCGCGAGAACCGCTGAAATCGTCGCCTGGGAGCTGATTTCGTAGGGGTTTCCGTTGAGTGTGATCGTTGCGGAGGTCATCGCCATTGGGAAAGTTGTTCGGGAAAAGGACAGTTCGCGCAGTCGGAGAAATCCTCCAGGCAGAAATCGTGGTAAATCTGGAGCATCGCCTGGTGATGGCAAACGCGTTTGAGCCATGGGGCCGCATTTTCCTCGGAGCCGAACAAGCGGATGGCGCAGCGCCTGACCTTCTCGTTCACCGCCGAGTTGCGGAGTTTGAAGTAGTCTTTGAAAACCGCGCCGTTCTCGTGAAGGGCGAGCGGAACGAGATGGTTCGCCAGCAATTCGAGCGCCTGGGATCGACCGAGAAGCGCGATCCTGGTGGCCGATGCCGAGGAAGTGAGCGTGTGCCGGCGGGACCAGAAGGGATGCTCCAGCTCCGAGAGGAAATCGATCAACGGTTTCGGCTGGAACGGACGGGCGAGCGCCAATTTCCGGTAAGCCGACCAATGGGCGACGATGGCGGCGA
>DATLIO010000159.1:0-4339 GCA_035539355.1 Luteolibacter sp. | reverse complement strand
CAACCGCATCATGGCCCAGATCGGCGTCCGCATCGACTGGCTGCCCATCAACGAATACACGAATGATTTCGCGTTCGATGGTTCACCGGCGAACTACACGTCCACGACAAGGCCCACGAGTCATCTCGGCACCATTGTCACGGGAGCGACCACTCCTCCGAAGAACGCCGATCCACTCACCCTGAACATGTTCTTCGTCGAGATCGTTCCGGCCTTTAATAAGGTCGAGGAGGACATCGTCAACGGTTACGCCTACCGCGACTCCAACGGCATCGTTTTCCAGATCGGCGACCTCCTTCCCACTTACCAGAACGGACGCGACGCAGTCGCTCACATTCTCTCCCATGAGATCTGCCATAACCTCGGACTCGCCCATTCGACGGATCAGGACAACCTGATGTACAGTGGACTCAATCCATCCTCGGCACGGCTTACCCGAACAACCAATTCTCCCCCTTTACCGCCCTCGCAGAAACAAACCATCCTCACTAATGACGGCGGCATCGACGGTTACGACTTCCTCCGCAACCTCCCGCCCTCGACGAACTACGACCAATGGGACGTCGCGAACACCGTTCCCGGCGGCCCCGGCGATGACCCGGACGGTGACGGCCTGGACAACATCATCGAGTTCATGTTCGGCCTGGATCCCCATGTTTTCAGCCAGCTCCCGCAACCCCTTTCCGATGCCAACGGCCTGACGTGGACTCTGCCGAAACAATCCGGTGCCGTCAGCGATGGCATCGCCTACCAAGTCGAAACGAGCGGCACCCTCGGCTCATGGCTCGGCGCGGGCGCGGACGGCGGCCGCAGCACGATCCTCCAGAACGATTCCTCCGCGATGGTCGTCCGGCTCGCTCCGGGAAACACCCCCAGCTTCATGCGGTTGAACGTCACCATTCCCGCAACCGTCCAGGGCACCTCGATCACCGTCTTTCCTCCCTCGGATAGCGAGCCGCCGCTGCCTGCCGGACCCGGCGACTCGATGACCGTCGACCCGCCCGGAGATTGACATCGGCGGCACCCCGCCCGTTGATCGCGTCGACGTGTTCCTCCAGATTTTCCTCAACGTCTGCGCGCCGATTTTCCTGATCGTCGGCACCGGCTGGTTCCTCGACCGGAAGTTCAAGCTCCACCTCGAAAGCATGGTGAAGCTGAACATCTACCTGATGGTCCCCGCCTTCATTTTCACCAAAGTCGTCAGCACCGAACTCGGAGGCGACCAGGCGATCAAGATCGTCGGCTTCACCATCTCGATCATCGCACTGATGTTCATCGGCAGTTGGATCGCCGCGAAATTGTTCCGGATGCCGGGAAAACAACGCCAGTCGCTGTCGTTGGCCACGATGTTCTACAACTCGGGCAACTACGGACTGCCGCTCGTCACGCTCGCCTTCGGCCATCAGGCCGCCGCGGTGCAGATCTACGTCCTCGCGACGATGAACGTCTCGACCTACACCATCGGTCTGCTGCTCGCACAGTCACACGGAGAATCCGCCGGCTCACACAAAAAGGCGCTCATGAAAGTCCTGCGCCAACCGACGATCTACGCGCTGCTGCTTGGCGTGCTCTGCAAATATTTCGGCGCTCCCGTCCAACACATCACCTGGCTGTGGGAGCCGCTGGATCTCATCCAGCACGGACTCATCGGTTTCGCGCTCATCACCCTCGGCGTGCAGATGTCGCAGACAAGGCCCGCACCTTTCCGCGCTCCGCTCTGGTCCGCCATCGCGCTGCGGCTGTTCATCGCTCCGGCGATCGCCCTGCCGCTCACCTGTCTCTTCGGCTTTCCCCGGGAAGTCGCCGCTTCGCTCATCCTTGCCGCCGCCGCGCCCACCGCGGTGAACACGGCGCTCCTCGCCCACGAATTCGGCGGCGATCTCTCATTCTCAACCTCGGCCGTTTACTACAGCACGCTGTTCAGTCTCCTCACGACCACCCTGCTCGTCTACATCCTGAAACTCTGGATCTAACACCGCGCAATTTGCACTGAAGAAGGGAACCAAACCGGCCAGCATTCTGATTTTGCAATGTCAGGGCGACCACAGCGGAATGCATAACAAGCTGGCTGTTAGTGATGTTTTCAAGAACCCGAGTTCGGCACGAGACGGGCTAAACGTCAGGGCATGAACACTCAACCCGTTCACGTCCGCAAAGTCCGCAGCTTCTTCGCCCCCATCGTCACGCTGCTTATCGTCCTCCTCGGCACCTCCGCCCTCCGCGCCGATATCCCTGACCGCGATTCCCGCATCTCCCTCGCCGGCATGTACAAGGTCGCCGCCAGCAACGATCCGTTTTTCCCGGTCGCGTCCGACCGCGAGTGGTTCATGGATTTCGGATCCGGCATCACCGACCGCAAGAGCGCCGGCAAAGTCGCCGTTTCGCTCCGCCAGAATCCGAACGTGAAGGTCCGGATCATGGTCTGGCAGGTCTTTCCCGGCACCGGACAGCTTTATCTCGGCAACCAGTACTCCGAAGGCTCACGCAACGCCGTCGCCGTCGCCGATTGGAAAATCAGCAACTCCGGCAACTCGGTGATCCTCGAGCGCCATGGCTTCCGGATCATCCTGAACCAGGCCGATCCGGCGGATTATTAATGCAGGCCCCGGCGTTCCTCGACGTCGAACAGATCGAAATAGGTCATCACGTCGTCACGATCCGCGAAACCGGCATCCGCCTTGTCCTTGTCGAACCCGGAAGCATCGCGCCAGCCGCGCTTGAACATGAATCCGTTCCAGATTTCGATCTGTTCCGCGGTGGGGCGGCCACCGGTTTCGAAACACCACTCGAGGATTTCCTCGTCCGATCCACCCTGCAACGTGCGGGCTTTCAGAGCGTCGTAATCGACGTTGAGGAACTTGCAGACACGGTCGTCGAACGTGCGGTTTCCCGGGATGATTCCGAGGTGATATCCCGGCGGCAATTTCCCCTCCGCGGCGAGCCGGATCTTGTCGATGATCCGGCCGAAAACGTAGATGCCTGAAACCTGCTCACGGGCGCTGCGGATGGGAAAGCTCATAACAGCATGGAAAATCCCGGATTACCCTGCATTCCGCAAGCCGATTCCTCGGGATACCAAACGGATTTCAGCGGCTTGGATTGACCTGTATGGCCGAATATCCGACGTTCCACGCCGTGATTCCCCATCCCGTCATCGACCACCGCTATGAACGAGCCGAAGACCGGCGCGGTTATGTGAAGCAGCTTTTCGACGAAGGAGCGGAATATTACGATCCGGTCTGCGAATGGGGATTCCTCGGAACGGGCAATCTTTACCGCAAGGACGCCCAGCGCCGCCACGGCCTGAAACCGGGCATGAAGCTCCTCGACGTCGCCTCCGGAACCGGCCTCATGGCCGTCGCCGCCGCCGAATTGATGGGCTACGACAAGGACATCACCTGCGTCGAGCCGAGCGATGGCATGATCAATGTCGCGAAGCGGAAGCTGCACGCGAACTTCGTCCAGAGCGGCGCGGAATCGATGCCGCTGCCGGATGAAAACTACGATTTCCTCACCGTCGGCTACGCGATGCGCCACTTCGCGGATCTCGGCCAGACGTTCCGCGAATTCCACCGCGTCCTCAAACCCGGCGGCAAGGTCCTCATCCTCGAAGTCACCCGTCCGGACGGAAAGATCGGCTCGTTCCTCTTCCGCCTCTATTTCGGGAAGATCTATCCCTTCTTCTCCAAGCTCCTCACCCGGAGCGTGAAAGCCGAGGAAATGATGGTCTACTATTGGGAGACGATGGACACCTGCGTCCGTCCCGCATCGATCCTGAACGCGCTGAACGACGCCGGATTCACCAACGTGAAACGCCGCGCGATCTTCAACGTCTTCAGCGAATACTCCGCCACCAAATAACCAGGCGGACCGCCACCGATGAAAACGGATCCACTCATCATCGGCTTCGACGCGGACGACACCCTCTGGCATACGCAGCCGATCTTCGAGCGATCCTACGAACGCTTCTGCGAACTGCTTTCCCACTATCACGACTCCGCGAAGTCGGCGGAAATCCTGATCAGGACGGAGCTGAAAAACGTCCCGATCTACGGCTACGGGATCAAAGGATTCACCCTCTCCGCCATCGAATCGGCGATCGAACTTTCCGACGGGAAAATCAGCGCCACCGAGATCCGGCAGCTCATCGCCACCGCGCAGGACATGCTCGCCCATCCGGTCGATCTGCTCGATGGGGTCGCGGAAGTGGTTTCTTCACTTTCGAAAGACCACCGGCTCCTGATCATCACCAAAGGCGATCTCCGCGACCAGCAACGGAAGATCCGTGAGTCCGGATTGGCCGACTACTTCTCGCACATCGAGATCGTTTCCGAAAAAG
>DATLIO010000158.1:0-2485 GCA_035539355.1 Luteolibacter sp. | reverse complement strand
TTTTTTCGGACATGGATCCATGGATCCACGACGGAGGGATCGGGTCATCATTTTCAACATTGGGTTTTTGGGTTGGGGAGGTCGGGGGAAAGGAAAATCCGGATCACAGTCCGGCGGATTCTTCCGCCGGAATATCGACGGAGAAATCCATGAAGCGGATGGCCTGGGTGGGGCGGTTTCCGTTGAACATGAAAAGAAGCGTCCGGTTCGAGGGATGATGCTCCCAGAAGTTCGAGTAAACCGGCTTCGCGAGGTTCTCTTTGACCGTCGCGATCCTGATCGGGAACGTCATGACCTTTTCATGCCACGAACCGTCCCTGACAATCGTGTCACGGCCGGAGGGGAGGACGAATTTCTGGGTTCCGAAGATCATCGAGACCATCGAGTGGGAGAAATTGAACACACGGTATTCCCCTTTGGCGAGGGAGCCCGGAGAGATATCATACGCCATGAGTTGGATCTTGTTTCCAGTTTCCGCAGGGGCGGCGAGAATCAGGACATTTGATGCATTTTCCGGCAAATCCACGGACGCGATCGGCGGCTTGGCTTGCTGGCTTTCCGGCGCCGCGGCGAAAGCGGCTTCCGATTCACGGAGGATCAAGCGCCGCGGGCCTTGATAGGAGACCGGGACACCGAGCGTCCCGCCGGAGGCACGGAACATGATGATCTGCTCGCCGCTTTTGAAATACCCCATGAAATCATCGGGCAGACCACCCAGGGCATACGTCAGCAGCCGGGTTTTGATGACGGCGGAATCCTGCCCGAACGCGCAGGCGGCGAAGAGAATCTGGAAGGCGAGGAGGATCCGGATCATGAGATTGGCTTGTTAGATTTCCGAGGAATTCAGCCAGCGGAACGACACCAGCTGGAACTTGCGGCCGAAGGTTTTGTTGATCGATTTGCCGGGGGCGATGACTTCGGGTCTTTCGCTTGGGTCGACGTATTCCGGCAGACGCTGGACGAACGCCTCGCACGTTGCTTTGGCGATGACTTTCCCGTTCTTGTCCAAGGCCTCGCCGCAGGTGCGGATGCGGAAATAGTCCGAGCGCACCTGGAGGATGGGAGCGAGGCTTTGCAGGAGGTCGCCCTGCAGCAAATAAGCGGCATGACCGGCGGCTTGGTTTTCACCGGTGATCGTCTGGAAGAACGCGGCTCCGTTCGGATTGGCGGAAGCCAGCCCGACCGATGACGGCAGCGGATCATTGGCGACCTTGTCGATCGCCGCCTGGAGAGCGCCCTTGAGCCGGTGCTCCGATTGGTCCGATTTCGGATTCCGGTTCACGAAGTCGGCCATGCTGAGGAAAGGTCCGCGCTCCTTCACCTCGGCGACGATCGCGGTGGCGAGTTGGTCGAGGTTTTCTTCGGAAAGCTCGCGCCATCCCTGCCAGAAGGCGGCATCCGCATCACCGCCCGCGTAGCCGGATTCGAGAATCGGATGAACGAAACGGTTGAACCGGATGCCCTTCGGATCGCTCCACGAAGTTTTCGAAGTCGATGGGTTGATCACCGGCAGTTCGGACGCGCCCATGGATGAAAGGACGGCCTTCCATGCGGTCTTCGACGTGGAATTCACATTGAACGCCCCGGTCACGCGCATCCGGGCCGCGACGGCCTGCGGCGCGAGCAAGCCGGCTTTCTCGATGATCTTTTCAACGGACGGACTGCCGGACCGATCCAAGGGATCCCCCGGAATCGGCACATACTCCATCCGTGGATTCGGCAATGGCTTCCGCCCCGTCAGGGTTTCGCGCAGCGAACTGTCGAAGCCCGATCCTCCGATGTAATCCGGACTCACGGTCGAGAAGAAGGTGGTGTCCCATAACCGCGAATTCACCTCGTGGGAAATATCGACGACACTGAATCCCATCCCGCCGAGATCCGGGTTGATCGTCGCATCCGGAGCGATCCGCGGATTGGCATAGGAGTTTCCGACGACGAATCCGGGTTCGTGATTGTAGCGCGAAAGCTCGGCGTGCTGGAACTGACCAACGGAAACGAGCGGCGACTGCGGCACGTCGTAAAGGATCACGTGGGTCTGTCCGCCGGCGTTCAATGTCGAAGCCGGACCACCAAATCCCCTCCAACGTTCCGGAGTGGGATCACCTTCAGGAATGCGGCTTTCTTTCCCCCAGCTTCCATCGGAAACGAGCCCGCGGTTTCCACCGAAAGTGTCGCCGAATGTATTCTCGCTCGCTCCCGGGATGAGATTCGAGGTGGCGTTCCAACCCTGTTTGCCCGCCGAATCGTTCTTCGAACCGTCGAATTTCACATTGCTGGCGATCACCCTTGGATTGCTGTCGATCCATCCCCTGAGGCCCTGCGAACTTTCACGGACTTCCGTCGGGTTGCGGGTGTAGAAACGCCACGTTCCGATGTGACCCAGACGTCCTTCGGTCAGCGTATCGATCAGATATGGCGTCCGGCCACCGGCACCACTGACATTGATCTTCGCCCGCGCGCTGAGAATCGGCTCCGGGATGTAACC
>DATLIO010000157.1:0-2467 GCA_035539355.1 Luteolibacter sp. | reverse complement strand
GGGAAACCTTCGTTGAGATCGAGTCCGTCCATGCCCGCCGACTTGGCTTGGGCCGCGAGTTCCTTCACGCCCGGATAGGTTTTCACCTTCGTCTCCTTGTCGGTTTTCGCGCCGACGATCCAGAGTTTCCGGATGTCGGGGAACAACGGCTTCGCCGCGATCAAGGTGTCGATCTTGAAATCGATCAGGAAAATCTCCTCCTTCGCCTTGCCGCTGGCATCGATGACTTTCCTGAGTTCCGGGAGGACCTGCGGGCCACATTTGATTTCGATGTAAACGATCTTTCCCTTCGGGATCGCGGCCAGGGATTCCTCGAGCGTGGCGATGCGTTCACCCTTCCACTTCGGATCCTTCCATGAGCCGGCGTCGAGTTTCCGCAAGGCCTCGAGCGTGCTTTCCTCCACCACCTGATCCTCACCCGTGGTGCGTTTGGTGGTCTTATCGTGGATGGTCACGATTTTCCCGTCCTTGGTCAGATAGATGTCGAGTTCCGTTCCATCGGCCCCTTCGCTCCAAGCTTCCTTGATGGACGCGACGGTGTTCTCCGGTGCGGCGGCCGACGCCCCGCGGTGGCCGATGATCAGGGGGGCCGCGGATGCGAACGAGGAAGCGGCGAAGGCCGACAGAAGGAAAGGGATGGCGGATTTCATATCGGTAAGATCCGGAGCCATGCGGGCCAGCTTGGTCAAATCATTTCAAGTGACGGGCTGGTTGCGGAGAATGACTTGGAGGTTTCCTCCGTGACGGCTCAGTCCGCGTCACCGATCGGCAGCAGTTCATATTTCCGCACCACCAGTTCGGCGCCTTCGGTCTGGATGGCGACGGGGCCCGATGACGGTTGTGCGGCGTAACCTTCGTTGACCATCCGTCCGTTGAAGAGAATCCGGATGGTGCCGTTTTTGGCGATGATCTCCATTTTGTTCCACTCGCCGATGGGAGCGTCGGGATCGTCCTTGCCCTTGAAATCCACGACGTCCTTCCAGTCCTCGTCGCGCCGTTCCCAGTTGATCCTTCCCGATGTCACCAACTGGCGGACGATGCCTTTCTTCCAGCGCTTCTCCTGATCCCGGTCGAGTTCGAATTCCGCTTCCATCTGCGATTGCAGGATCGTGCCGTCGGGCAGCTTCGGACTGAGAACCAGGAAATCTCCCATGCCGCCTTCGATGAGTTGTGCCTCGATGCTGGCGCACCATGTTCCTCCCAACGCGCCGGCGGGTCCGTGGCAGTGCACGAGGATGCCGCTGTCGCGTGCTTTGTCGGCGCGCTTGCCCCAGGTCCGGCCGGTCCACTTGAACTCGAGCACCAGCCGGTAGTTCTCGTAGGCGGACTTGGTGATCATGTAGCCGTATCCCTGGCCGGTGATCGTGAGTTCGTTGTCTTTCAAGACGAAGATTTCCTCCGGCTTGCCGGTGATCTCCGCCTTGGGGTTGATGTGGTAGTCCACGCCATCCGTCTTCATCAGATGGAGGATGTCGATCCGCTCCGTGACCTTCACCGGTCCGGCGGCGATGAGGTTTGAGGAAAAGGCGGCGGAGAGAAAAACGGAACGCAGCAGGTGTTTCATGGGTTGAGGCATTTGGGTTCAGGGCGCGGGTTCACCGCGGAGGAAGGCAAGCAGATCGGCCATGTCGCCGACGCTGATGCCGCCTTCCAGACCTACGGGCATGAGGCTGGCATCGAGCGATTCCATGGAGGCGAGATCGGCGCGGTTGATCGTTTCGGAAACACCTCCCGGCATCTTCAATGTCAATGCGGCGGGCGTCTCGGAATCGATGATCCCGGAGAGCGTGCGGCCGTCCTTCGTCCGCATCAGGTAGGCGCTCCACCTTGCCTCGACCATGCGGTTGGGATCGAGGATGTCGCTGATGAGCGCGCGCTTGTCCTTGGCCCGCACGTCGGAAATGTCCGGACCGACCGATCTACCATGATTCCCGTAGGTGTGGCATGCGGAACAGATCCGGACGAAGAGTTCCTTCCCTTTCGCGGAGTCTCCCTTGGCATCGGCCGCGGTCAGATACGCCTGGATCACCGCGGTGCGGTCTTCCGCCGGCCGTTCGAAGAGTTTCTCCGCCAGTGGTTTGATCGCGGGGTTCTTGTTCTGCAGGAGGTGCCAGCGTGTTTCCGCATCGACCAGCGATTTCGGAACCTCCCCGCGATCCATCCGCCCCAGCAGATCGGGCAACGTCGACGTATCGTTGACGAGCATGGCGATGATTTCCTGGCGCAGCGCGGGATTCGCGGAAGGCAGGATCTCATAGAGGAGTGGAGCGGTTTTCTTCGCTCCGTGTTTGCGGAGAATGGTGAAGGCGGCGCGGGAAATGGCGGCGGGCTGTTTGCCGGACACGAGTTCCTTCAGGACCGGTGCCGCGGATTCATAGGGCTGTTGGGAAAGCAGCGGCATGCTGGCGATCCGGAGTTCGTCGGGCAATGATGTGTCTGCGATGATCGCGCCCGCACGAGCGAGCAA
>DATLIO010000156.1:0-4935 GCA_035539355.1 Luteolibacter sp. | reverse complement strand
AAAATGACTGTGCGTATTTCAACGGGACGCCAATCTTTTATAAAAAATGCATAAGTTTGGAAAGAAAAGAATTTGAGCAATGCTAACTATTTTTAACAAAAGAAATTTAAGTGGGGGGAGAATTTGGGGTTGATTCGGGAGGCAGGGAGTATCCCGAGAGGTCGCGGAAATACACGGCGTCTCCGGAAGAAACCTCGCCGGATTGAAGATCGGCGGCGGCGTATTGGCCCATGACTTCGCCCGTTACGAGAAGGTTGGCGGTGCGGTCATTGGTGCCCCGGGTGGTGAGAACGGTGCCGGACGGGACATGCCAGTTTCCATAACTCTGGATGAGTACGAATTTCCGGTCCGACGGGACGGTTGCGATCCGCCCGACGAGTTTCGGCGGGGTCATCGTGCCGACCTTGTCGATCGGAATCGGTTCGTCGTCTTTGGCACAGGAAACGGAAAGGACGGCCAGGAGGGAGAGGAGAAGGAATTTCATGAATCAGGGAGAGAGTCGGTCGATTTGCCACCCGGAATTTTCGCGGCGGTAGATGAAACGGTCGTGGAGGCGGGCGGCGCCACCTTGCCAGAACTCGATGGTTTCCGGGATGAGGCGATAGCCGCCCCAGTGAGGAGGACGGGGGATTTCACCGGGATATTGGCGCTCGATTTCCGCGAGGCGGGCGACGAGGAAATCGCGGTTTGAAATGACGGCGCTCTGATCGGAAACCCATGCGCCGATCCGTGAATCGCGCGGACGGGACTGGAAATATTCGTCGGATTCAGCGGCGGTGGATTTTTCGACGATGCCTTGGACGATGACCTGGCGCTCGATCGTGATCCATGGGAACAGCAGGCTGGCGCGTGGATTTTCAGCGAGTTGGCCGGCTTTGCGGCTCC
The DNA here is from genome assembly GCA_035539355.1 of Luteolibacter sp. Taxonomy (GTDB): domain Bacteria; phylum Verrucomicrobiota; class Verrucomicrobiia; order Verrucomicrobiales; family Akkermansiaceae; genus Luteolibacter. The sequence continues at coordinate 4,050 of DATLIO010000156.1, read as the reverse complement.
GGTAGTTCGTGAAGAAAACGAAGCCGCTGGCATCGAATTGTTTGAGGAGCAAGGTGCGCTGGGATGGCATTCCATCCGGTGAAACGGTGGCGACGGTCATCGCATTCGGCTCGTGCACCCCGAAGGAAACGGCCTGGGAAAACCAGATGGAGAATTGCTCGACGGGATCCGCGTGGAGATCGGCGCGGCGGAGGCCGTGCATCGTGTATTCTTTTCGGAAATCGGACAGGTCCATGAGGCGAGAATGAACACGGAACACCGAACTTCCAACATCGAACGCCGGAATCAGAGGAAACAGCGCCGAAAATTTTCTCCGGTGAGGGAGGCGAGTTGGCCGGGCGTGAGGTTCATCGTAACCGCGAGGGTTTCGGCGATGGCAGGGAGGTTCGCCGGATGGTTCGCGTTTCCGGGAAGCGGATGGGCGATGAATGTTTCCGGAGGAAGCATGTCCGGGGCATCGGTTTCCACGAGGATGCGGTCCGCAGGCAATTGGCGGAACACTTCGATGACCTTGGATTTCCGTGGATGCAGGAAATAACCGGAGAAGGAAAAATAGGCGCCGAGCGGGATGAGGCGGCGGGCGATTTCGATGGAGCCACCAAACGAATGCATCAGGAACCGGCTTGGAGGTGATTGTTCTTCGAACGCTGAGAAAAGGGGTTCCCAGGCTTTCAAACAGTGAATCGTGACCGGGCGATCCAACTCACGGGCGAGTCGAAGCTGATCGAGAAAAACCGGCGTCTGGATTTCAAACGAAGGGGCTTCGATCCAGCCGTCGACACCGCATTCGCCGATGGAAGCGGTGGGATGTTTTTCTAACAGATCGGTCAACCGGTCCTGCCAGCCGGGTTCGGCGGTGTGGGCATGCCAAGGATGGATGCCGAATGCCGGGAGGATGAAATCCGGATGATCGGCGGCCAGATTTTCAACGGCCGGCCAATCGGATTCGCGGGTCGAGTTGACGACGCAACGGGCGATGCCCGCTTTCCTCATTGTCCCGATGATCGCTTCAGGATCGCCGAGCCGGTGATCCTGAAGATGGTTGTGGGCGTCGATGATCATGTGTTTCCGCGTTCACCGTTTCTCCAGTTGGCCGGTATTCGGCGCTCTTCGAGCTCGAAGATGAGCTAGCAGCAGGACGTTTTGGACAAGCAAGGTTCCTCCTAGAATCAGCATGGCTGATCGGTATTCCGACTGGCTTTTGGAAGTTGCCCGCTCGTTGGAGAGAATCCATCGTTTCATCCGCTCAAAGTCCTGACGATCTTCGACCGAAAGGTCCGGTCGAAGATGTTTGGCTTCGATGTAAGCCACTGCACTGGCAGTGTTGAACTTTATGATGGGTGTCCGAAGGAGAGCCCATGCGCAGCACGTGACGTCTGCAACGATAACAGCGATCAGGAAGAATTTCATGATCGCTTGTGGGATCAGTCCTCCACTTCCACGATCAGCGAGATCTCGACGGCCACGTTCAACGGAAGGGCGGCGACGCCGAGGGCGATGCGGGAGTGTTTGCCTTTTTCACCGAAGATCTCCACGAGCAGTTCGGAGGCTCCGTTGATGACCTGCGGGTGGCCGTAGAAATCCGGCGCGGAGCTGACGAAACCGCTGAGCGAGACGATCTTCTTCACTTTGTCGAGCGAGCCGATCTCGTCCTGGATGATGGCGAGGCGGTTGAGGATGATCATCCGGGCACCTTCCTGGGCTTCTTCGATCGAGACGTCGGTGGGCACCTTGCCGATGATCTTTTTCTCCCCGTCGATGGGAAGACCGCCGGACAGATAGAGCGAATTTCCGCTACGGACACAGTTCACATAGGCGGCGACGGGAGCCGGGACGGATGGAAGGGCGAGGCCGAGCGAGGCGATTTTATCGAGGATGGCGGACATTATTGCGTGGCTTTGGGAAAATTGTCGGTGAGGAGTGAGACGAGCTTGAGGCCGTTGGGTGAAAGAGAGGCTTGGTTGCCTTCACCGATCACGAGGCCGCGGGTGAGATAGCGGTGCGGAGTGGGGGATGGCCGGATGCTGGAAAGCACCGCGGTGACGACGGGGCGTTTGCTCGGGATGAAGGCGATCGGGTGGCCGGTGGCGCTGAAGGCGATGTCCCAGGAGACGGCGCCAGTGGGGTCTCCCTGGACGATCCACGGATACCGTTTCACGAAATCGAGAGGGCCGTTCGCCGGGACGGAGACCTTGAAATAGACCGGCACCGAAGCGACGAACTGGCTGAACGTGAGCTCCGGCTTCGCCTTGTGGGCGAGGAAAAATTCGGACACCTCGATGCCCGAGAGGTTCATGCCGTTGAAATTCCCCTGGTAGTTGATGCCTCCGCCGTTGTGTTTCTGCCACTCGTCGAAATGCCGGCTCATCAGGAAGGCGAGCTCGAGATGGACATGGGCGCGGGTGCGGTCGATGCCATCACCGGTGAAGCCCATCTGGCCGATGACGGATCCGGTTTTCACCACGTCACCGGGGTTGACGGTGATTTTGGAAAGGTGCGCGTAGAGGGAGAAGACGGAGGAGTTTTCCCAGGCGTGCTCGACGACGACGTATTTGCCGTAGTTGCTGCGCCCGGCGAGCGGGCTGACGTGGATGACGGTCCCATCCGCGATGGCGCTGACGAGATCGAGCGGATTGCCCGCCGCGTCCCGTTTGATCGGGGCGATGTCGATGCCTTCGTGGAATTTGGTGAGCAGGACTTCGCCGTTGACGCGGATGGGAGTCCGGACGAATCCGAATTTCCCGCCTTCGAAGGGTTTGGTGTGCTGGCCTTCGAAATTCCGGTCCACATACATGTAGAATTTGTCCAGGTCACCGGTGAACAGGTGCTGGTTCTCGGTCGGCAGGCGCAGATCAAGCGCTGGCTGGCTGGGTTCCGGTTGGGCGGAAACCCATGCGGCCAGCGCGAGGAAGATAACGGAGAGACGGATCATCACGGGGCTCAATCTTTCACTTTCTTGTCGCCCATTGGCTTTTCCTTGCCGATCCGCGGGATGGTCTTGTCCAAAGAGTTGATCTCGGCGAGTTCGACGCCTTTCCAGATCACCAGCGTGCCGTCATCGATCTGTTTGTCGATTTTCACGGCGTCGCGGATCCGTCCGTTGACGCTGGCGGCCATCCACTTGTCGGGATTGGCGTTCGTGACCGCGGCCAGCCGGTTGGCGACGTGGGGTTTCAGGACGATCGCCATGCCGTAGGTGCTGCCTCCGAGCTCGTCCGGGAAAGGGCTGAACGAAGCGATGTCACGGGTGGAGATTTCGGACATCCGGCGGAAATACTTCAGTTTTCCGACCACGATCGCTTGGAAAACCATCTTCGGATTGTCCGTGGCATCCGTCTCGATGTGGAAGGAAACCACGGTGTCTGGTTCCTTTTTTCCACCTGCCGTCGCGAGTGGGGCGAGGGCGAGCAGGAAAAGGGCTGCGAGGGTTTTGAGCCGGTTGGACATGGGCGGATTCAACCACACGGGCGGCGGGCCGGAAGAAAAAAGCGCCCGGAAGCCGTTTGCATTGCCGTTGACCGGAGGCGGGCGCGATGGCATGGCTGCTCGCATGTTCATTGATCACATCCGGATTTTGGCCAAGGCGGGCGACGGCGGGAACGGCGTTGTCACATTTCGCCGGGAGAAATTCGTGCCCAGAGGCGGCCCGGATGGAGGGGACGGCGGTGCCGGCGGCGACGTCATCCTGGTCGTGGACAATTCGACCGACAACCTGCGCCAATATCACTACGATCCGAAATTGATCGCCGAGGACGGGAAAAACGGCGCCAGCGGCCGCAAGACCGGCAAAGGCGGGAAAAAAATCATCGGCAAGGTGCCCCCGGGAACGGTGGTTTACCGGAGCCCCGCCGTGACGGTCAACGAGGCCGTTGACATGGAGCGCAGCGACGAGGGGATCGACATGGACCCGATCGCCGACCTCACCGAAGAAGGCCAGCAATTCATTCTCTGCAAAGGCGGCGAGCCCGGGCGCGGAAACTCCAATTTCGCCACTTCGACCAACCGCTCGCCGACCGAACACACGCTCGGAACGCCAGGTGACCAAGGCGT
>DATLIO010000155.1:0-14014 GCA_035539355.1 Luteolibacter sp. | reverse complement strand
CATGTGACCGCCGCCTTTTTTTGTGGGAGATTCACTCCTGCCCGCGGTTCCAAAACCGGACTCCGCGGAGAAAGGCCAGCAACCAAGGGCACAAAAAGAACACGGCAAAGAACGTCATCGCGAGGATAACGACCAACGGCGAACCTTCACCCCTCGGACCTTCTCCTCCGCCCGATTTCACGAACTCATAAAAGACGATTCCAAGCAGGGCAGCAAAGATCAGCGAGTATACGGCTGAAATCCCAATAGCCAACTTCGTGTTGGCTCCCACGCCTCCTTGGAAAATTGGGACCAGGGCAACGGCGGACATCGCCAATGCGACAACCGCGTACAGCATCGAAAGAAGATCGATTGTTGGGACCGCCAAAACCGCCCAAACAGCACCACCGCACAGGATGATTGCCGCAATCTTATAGCACCGCCTGAACGAATCCATTGCCCTGTGTCACCACTCCGGGCAATCAAATCCAGCTTTTTTAAGGATTCACATCACCCGATCAACCAACTCCTCACCTTTGAGGTAGCGATTGAAGTTGTTCAGGAAATGCTTCACCAGCGTCAGCGATTCGTTGGCGTGGCCGCCGGCCGTGTGCGGCGTGATGTGGCAGTTCTCCAGATTCCACAACGGATGACCGTCAGGAAGAGGTTCTGGCGTCGTCACGTCGAGCCAGGCGGCTTCGAGATGGCCGAACTTGAGGGCTTTGAAAAGATCCCCCTGATCCACGGTGGTGCCGCGGCCGATGTTGTAGAAAACCGATCCCGGCTTCATGGCGGCGAAACGCTCGGCATTGAAGAAACCCGATGATTCCGGGTTGTCCGGAAGGATGTTGATCACATGGTCGGCGGTCGCAAGCGCGTCTGCCATGTTTTCGGGAGTCACCACTTCAACACCCTCATCCCCTCTCGGGGAACGGCGCATGGCCACGATTTCCATATCAAACGGCGCGAGCATTTTCACGAGCACCTTGGCGATGCCCCCGTATCCCAGGATGAAAACCTTCTGACCGCGGAGCGGCTTGTATGAACTCCGGAGGGCGTTCCATTCGGGATGGCCGTTCGGCACCCGCAGTGACAGAGAATACGGCAAGCGCCGTGATTGGGCCAACATGAAGGAAAACACATGTTCGGCGCAGGCTTCGGCATAGACGCTCGAACTGTTGGTGACGATCAGGTTGTTGTCCTTCGCATATTGCCGGAACTCATCCGTATCATATCGGGTGAAGCCCGCCGTGCTGAGATGAATCCATTTCAGCTTCTTCGAGGCCTTGATGCTCTCAAGCAACGGCTGGCCGAAAGCGATGTCAACCTTGGGGAAACCCGGATCCGGTTCACCGGCGGACAGGACCGACGACGCGACTTTCTCCGGAAAAATCAACTGATGGGAGCCGACGCCCTTCTTGAGGACATCAAGAACATCGGCTTCCAATTTCGGGTCGGAGAAAATCTGATAGTCGGCCATGTCCAGACCCTAGACATGACTCCCGATGCATCAAGCACTGACTCTCCCGATGATCCGCACCATGGGAAACAGTCAGTTGTTAGTTATCCAATTTCAGTTTCTTCAACTTCGGCTCGATCACCATCCGGCAATACGGGTTCTTCGATTTGTTTTCGGAATAATAGTCCTGATGATAGTTTTCCGCCGGATAGAATTCCGGTGCCTTCGTGATCTCGGTCACGATCGGATCCTTGAAATTCGCCTGAGCCGCCTTTTTCGAGGCTTCGGCCACCTTCTTCTGCTCTTCGGAATGATAGAAAATCGCGGATCGGTATTGGGTCCCCTGATCGGCTCCCTGGCGGTTCAACGTCGTCGGATCATGCAGATCCCAGAACCAGGCGAGGATGCGTTCATAAGCGATCTTTTTCGGATCGAACACCACCACCACGACTTCGGCGTGACCCGTGTCGCCTTCACAGATCTGTTGATAGGTCGGGTTCTTGACTTTCCCGCCGGTGTAGCCGGAGGTCACCGAAATCACCCCGTCGAGACGACGGTAAACCGCCTCGGTACACCAGAAACAACCGGCCCCCAAGGTGGCGACTTCCGCCCCTTCGGGCACTTTCGGCATTTCGGCGGGAGCTTTTTCGTTGGCAGGCATCTTTAGCTTCGGTTCGCAGTGGGCGAGCGCCGGAAACAAACAAAGGAAGAGCAATGCGATTCGACGCGTCATGTTCATAGATTACACGAAAACAGAGCGGGTTCAGAAAAATTATCAATCACCATTCGATGCCGACACCGGCTTCCGGAATCAGAACCCGGTCGCTGATGCCCAGCCGGTCCGCCTCCATGAGCAGACGCTCGACCGGCTCTTCGTGCGGTTCGTTTCCAAGCGGGAAAGTGCCATAATGCATGGGAATGAGAACTTTCGCCCCCAGATCGGCGAACGCGCGGACCGCCTCCTCCGGATTCATATGGACGTTCCGGCCGCTGGGCGCCTCATAAGCGCCGATGGGCATGAGCGCGACGTCGATTTCCTGTCGTTTTCCGATTTCGGAGAACCCGTCGAAATAAGCGCTGTCCCCGCAGTGGAAGACACTTTTCCCCCCGGCTTTGATCAGATACCCGCCGTAATCGCGATGCCGGTCATGGACATATCGGGCGCCCCAATGGAAACACGGCGTGTGCATCACGTGCAGCTCGTCGAACAACAATTCGTCCCAGGCCCTCATTTCGTGGACCGATGAGAAGCCCAGCCGCTTCACCAGCGACGCGCTGCCCCTCGGAACCACAATGCCTTCCTTGGCTTTGAGAACCTTGAGGCTGGGTTTGTGGAGATGGTCGAAGTGCGCGTGGGTCACCAGCACGAGGTCGACTTCGGGCACCTCGCGCAATTTCAGCCCCGGCTGCTGCAGCCGTTTCACCGGTCCGTGCCAATTCGCCCAATTCGGATCGACGATCACCGAATGACCCGCGAACTGGACGAAAAACGAGGCGTGCCCGATCCACGTCACACGGACCTTTCCATCAACCGGAGCCTCCAGAACCGGTGCGGAATGCGTTCCGGCCGCCCTGCTGAACATTCCCGGCACAATCCGATGACGCCAGAACTTGAGGTTCCGGGCGGGCCACCCTTTCTGCGGAAGGATGCCTGAGTATAGCGGATTGAATCCCGGGAGTGGTTCGTTCGGATTCCCTTTCATGCGTCCCTAAGTTTCAACTGGAAAAGCCGGTTCACCGGTCAGCCTAGCACCTATCCGGCGTATTCGCCCGCGATTTTCTCCGCCCAATCCCGTGCCCGGGCGGCAAACCCCCGGTCATCGGCGGCATAAAGAATTCCCCGGGAAACATTGATCACATCCGGCGCGGAACGTCCCGCGGCGGCAAGCGCTGCCAGATCGCCGCCTTGGGCACCCAGACCCGGCACGAGCAACGGCGCATCCGGCATTTTCTCAAGAAGACCACCGGCATTCGTCAGTCCGAAGACATAACCGACATCGGTTTTACGGCCTTCCTGTTTTGCACGATCGCCTAGAGCGGTCACCAGTTCGAAGACCGAGCGGCCGTCCGCCAGCTTCTGCTGCTGGAAATCCGCCGATCCCGCATTCGAGGTCAGGGCGAGAAGATAGATCCCCTTTCCTTCCCAATCGAGGAACGGCTCGATCGAATCGTAGCCGAGAAACGGATTCAAGGTCACCGCATCCACGTTCCACCCCTGGAAATAACCCTGGGCGTAATATTTCTGCGTCTCACCGATGTCGCTGCGTTTCGCGTCGAGGATGACCGGAATCCCGTCGGGGATCTTTTTCAGCAGATCCTCGAGCAACTGGATGCCCTCGATGCCCATCGCTTCGAAATACGCCATGTTCGGCTTGAAAGCCGCCGCCCACGGAGCGGTTTCCTCGATGACCCGGGTGAGGAAATTCCTCGCGAACGACGCTCCGCCATCACCCGGACGTGGATCGAGACCGACGCAAAGGCGGGAGCACGTATGATCGATTCGTTGCTGGAGACGTTCTGCGTAGGTCATGGCTGAATTCATTCCAAACGTCCCGCAACCGGAAGAGCAAAATCTTCAGCGGGTCGTTCTGCGTTCATGGCGACGTTCCATCGCCCACAAAAATCCGAAAGCGACCAGATAACCGGCCAGTTCGGCGGCTTTCCACCAGTAGTTCAGTTTCGTGTCGCCCCCGTGGCAGCCGCAGGAAATATCGAGGTTCTTCGACCAGGCCCAACCGATCGCCGTGCAGAACGTCAGGACCAAACCGGTCATCGCCAGCAAGGTCCCTTTCCGGAGAATTCCCAGCATCAGGCAGATCCCGCCGACCACTTCCACCCACGGCACCGTGTAGGCGACCACGGCATCCAATGGAACGGTGACGAGTTTGTAGTTAGCGACGTCCCGTGTGAAGCGATCCAGACCGGTGACGAAAATTTTCCCGCCGCCGCTGTACATGAACCACGCACCGAGAAGCACCCGGATCACGAGTGCCGTCAGTTGCGGCCAGGTTTTCGGAACGGGGTGCAACGCCTCAGACGGTTTGCAGATATCGGCGCTGGGCTTCGGCTTCCGGATTCAGCGGCTCGCCTTCGATCTCAGGAACCGTGTCGGCGACGAGCTCATCACGGAACTTCGCGATGATCGCTTCGACAGGCCAGGATGACGCTTCACCGAAGGCGCAGATCGTGCGGCCGTCGATCTGATAGGCCACGCTTTCCAGCGTCTCGATGTCCTTCGGAGTCGCCTCGCCTGAGACAAGACGGTCGGAAATCTTCTTCATCCACGTCGATCCCTCGCGGCAAGGAGTGCACTGGCCGCAGGATTCGTGGGCGTAGAAAGCGTTCAGGTTGTTGAGCACCCACGACATCTTCCGCGAATCATCGATGACGATGACGCCGCCGGAACCGGCCATCGATCCGCAGGCCGCAAGCGTGTCGAAATCCATCTGGATGTCCCAGAACGGCAGGTCACGGACGGAACCATCGGGATTCTTGATTTTGAAAACCTCGTCGCATTTCAGGATCTTCGACGAAGATCCACCGGGAATGACCGCCTTGATTTCGCGGCCGTCCTTCGGACCACCGCAAAGGTCGTAGATCACCTCGCGCATGGTCAGCTTGCCCACTTCGACCTCGAAGTAGCCCGGGTTTTTCACGTCACCGGAAATACAGAGGATCCGCGTGCCGGTGTTCCGCGCCACGCCCAGCTTGGCGTATTCATCCCCGCCCATGCGGACGATGTGTTTCACATGGCAGAGCGACTCCACGTTGTTCACGATCGTCGGACACATATAGAGGCCGAGCGCCGCCGGGAAATACGGTGGCTTGATCCGCGGATAGGGACGCTTGCCCTCGAGCGATTCGATCAAACCGGTTTCCTCACCGCAAATGTAGGCGCCGGCGCCGCGATGGACGTAGATTTCCACATCGAAGCCGGAACCAAGCACGTTCTTGCCGAGGAAATTGTGGGCGCGGGCCTCTTCGATCGCGCGTTCGACGATCAGGGCCGCTTCCGGGAATTCCTCACGGATGTAGATGTAGGCCGTGTGCGCGCCGACGGCGAAACACGAGATCACCATGCCCTCGATGAGCTGGTGCGGATCCTGATGGAGGATGTAGCGGTCCTTGAAAGTGCCCGGCTCGGATTCGTCGCCGTTGCAGATCAGATAGACCGGCTTCGTGTTGTTCGGCGGGATGAAGGTCCATTTCACACCGGTCGGGAAACCCGCACCGCCGCGTCCGCGGAGACCGGATTTCTTCACCTCTTCGGTGATGTCCTTCGGAGCCATGGTGAAGGCCTTTTTCAGGTCTTCGTATCCCCCGTCGTTCATGTAGGTGCCGATCGATGCATCCCAGCCCTCGCGGTCCACATTTTTGAAAATGAGCCGATACTCGCGTTCGTGGGGTTGTTTGCCTGGCTTGTAGGAGATCATGGGATGGAAACTGTGGAAATTCGCTCCAGAAGGAGCCCGTGGGGTACGAAACGTTCGAAATCGGTGATGTTGCGCGTGGCAACCGGCTCGCGAGAGCAAAGCGCCGCAGCGGCGATCATGCAATCGGCATGTGATCCGCGGCGGCGGCCGGTGTAATGAAACAGCCGTGAAGCCTGTTCGGCATGCTCTTCATCGAAGGGCCGGATGCCCCCACCCAGGATCGCCCGGACGGCGTCTTTCTGGGTGAGCGTATGAGGACCGTTCAGGAATTCGGACCAGGCGATGGCGGAAACCGTGAGCGTCTCGCCGTCCTCAAGCCATGCCTTCACCTGCGCGACCTGATCGGAATGCGCGGTGACGAGGTCGATGAGGATGTTGGTATCGAGATGGATCATGCTTCCCACCAATATTTTTTGGCGTTCCGTTCAGCCTCGAGATTGGCGCGGTATTCAGCGGCTTCTTCCTGAAGGATGCCTCCCCCGTTCTGAAGCCATTGAAGGGCCTCCAAAGGCGACGGAGCCGACTTCTTCTGATCAAGCCGCTCCTTGGCTTCCTGCACGGCACGACGGATCACACCGGCTTTGGAAGTGCCCCAATATTGGCTCAGTTCCTCAAGGAGCCCGATGGTCCAGGCATCCAAGGCCATGCTGGTGCGGGTCAGTTTCTTGGTATGGTAATTCGAGCTCATGCGGTAACCATTACCTCATTCATTACCACCCATCAACCATTATTTTGCGGAATACTGTTCCAGCAGATCTGCCGCCTTCTCGGCTGCGATGCCTTCGTGGAAATCGTCATTCACCATGCAAACCGGCGCCGATCCACAGGAAGCCAGGCATTCCGCGAACTCGACCGAAAAACGACCGCACGGGGAAACCGAGATCGGGTGATGATGGGAATCGCTTTCCGAACGATCGATGCCGGTCAGTTCGCAAAGTTTCTCCATCAGTTCGTAGCTTCCGCCCATCGCGCAGGAAAGCGTGCGGCAGACGCGGATGTGGAATTTACCCGGAGCCGACTGACGGAAACCCGGATAGAAAGTAACGACTTCCACCACCTTGATCGGCTCGATGCCGAGCTTCGCCGCGACCCAATCGATGGCCGCCGGTGAAATGTAGCCGAACTTGTGCTGGACGATGTGGAGAAGCGGCAAAGTCGCCGAGCGGATGCTCGCCGGATAATGGGAGATCCGTTCATCGGCTTCCGCCTCAAGTTCGGGTGTCACCGCGAACGGCGGATAGAATTTCGTGCCCGGCGTTTCGTGGGACGCGATGGTTTCTTCTAGGATGGAGCCTGAACCTGACATGATTATTTCACGAGTTTGGTCAACTCGGCGATTGATTCGGTCCGGCTGACGATATTGCCCTCAAGGTCGCAGGTGATCACCGAAGGAATACCACTCACCTTGTGATCAAACTGCTTTTCGAATTTTTCGACGCGCGACATTTTCAACTGTGGCCAGGGCATCTTTTTGTCCTGCGCGTATTTTTCCATGTCACCCTCGTCACTGTCACTGGTGATCAGCACCACTTCGAAATTGGCGTTCTTGTTCTTGTTGTAGAACTCCACGAGCATCGGGGAATACGCCTTGCACGGACCGCACCAGGACGCGGTGTAATAAAAGATGTAATACTTCTCCGGCTTCGATTCGAGCGAATGACGCTTGAGGGACTTGCCGTCCAGCTTGACCAAATTGCCGTCCAGGATTTCGTCGAACTTGCTCGGCTTGGCGGGCGCGGGCGGAGCCTCCGTCGCTGCCGGCGCCGTCCATCCGGCGAGACGCTTTGCATCCGCTTCCGAGAATGAGGATGCTTTGATCACCACCGTCTTGCCGTTGCGCGTCTTGAACTCGCCGGTCTTTTCTCCTCCTTGGTCGGAGACGGAAACGAGTTCCAGTTCAACCGCCTTGCCGTCCTTGCTGGTCCATGTTTCGAAGCCGGCGAAAGCGGTGCTCGCCAGAAAACCCAATGTCAGCAGGATGAGGGAGGATTTCATAAGGGTCCGGCTTTTGGCATCAGCGGTCACATTCGCCCATCACGAAATCAAGCGAGCCGAGGATCGCTGGAATATCGGAAACCATGTGGCCGGGAAGGAGTTTCGAGACGATCGCGAGGTTGCAGAATGAGGGGCTGCGGATCTTCAGGCGGTTTGGAACCCCGCCGCCCTTCGAGTGGATGTAGAAACCAAGTTCGCCCTTCGGATTTTCCGCGGCGAAGTAAACCTCGCCGGCCGGAGCATCGATGCCTTGGGTCGAAACGATGAAATGGTGGATCAGTTCCTCCATCGACATCAGCACGCGCTCCTTGTTGGGAAGCATGCTTTTCGGATCCGCGAGGTTCACCGGACCGGTTGGCATGGTGTCGAGAACCTGACGGCAGATCCGGATGGATTGCCTCATTTCCTCCATGCGGCAGAAATAGCGGGAGTAACAATCCCCTTCCTCCATCACCGGCACGTCGAAATCGTATTTCTCGTAGCCGAGATAAGGACTGTCCTTGCGAAGGTCACGGCCGACGCCGGAAGCGCGGAGGTTCGGGCCGGTCAGAGCCCAGGAAATGGCGGACTCGCGGGTGATCACGCCGACGTCGACCATCCGGTCGATGAAGATCTTGTTCTTGTCGAGCAGCTTGGAGATTTCACCGATCGCGACTTCGCATTCGTTGAGGAATTTCCGCACCGCGGCTTCGAAACCGGCGGGCATGTCGCGCAACTGGCCGCCGACGCGGGTGTAGGAAGTGGTGAAGCGGGCGCCGGTGAGCTGCTCGCAGAGGTTGTAGATTTTTTCGCGCTCGGTGAACGTGTAGAGGAAAACCGTCATCGCGCCGACATCCATCGCGCAGACGCCGACACCCAGCATGTGGGCGGAAATCCGGGCCAGCTCGCAACAAAGGACGCGCAGGGCCTGGCCGCGCGGCGGCAATTCCCAGCCCATCAGTTTTTCAACCGCCATCGCGTAAGCGACGTTGTTCGCCAATGGAGCCAGATAGTCCAACCGGTCCGTGTAAGGCACGAACTGGTTGTAGTGCATGTTTTCAGCGATCTTCTCGTCACCGCGATGCAGGAACCCCACATCGGGATCGGCGGAAATGATCACCTCGCCATCCAGCTCCAGGATCAGGCGGAGAACTCCGTGCGTGGCCGGATGGGACGGGCCCATGTTGAGCACCATGCGCTCACCCATGAGATCGTCCGTCTCGGCGTGGTAGTCGTCGGCGGCTCTGGCGGCACGCCCCAGCGTGTCCGGCACCTCATATTCGGTCGTGGTCTGACTCATGGATTACCCGAGCCAATAAGCACCCAAACGATGACGGTCGGCAAGGGGATTGTGAAATTTTTCACAAGCTTCAGCGACCGTAGCGTTCACGGAACTGCCGCAGCAAATCATCCACGCGATCTCCCTCCTCGGCCGAGGGATCCGGTTGCTTCGGAGCCGGCTCCAGCGGCACGAATCCTTGCGACGGGGCGACCGGCTCAAAAACGGACGATCCAAATGGGGATGCTGGCGCGGGCTGGCGGGTTTCCGGCTGGAAAACAGGCGGCGCCGGCGGTTCATCGTAAACCGGTTGGAACACCGCTGGTGCCGATGGCTCGGAAAATGGAGGTGCCGGATTCGTGGGCTCTCCCACGATCTGCGCTTCATAAACGCCGGATCCCCATTGGGGCGGGGCCGGATTGAAGGATTCGAATATCCCGACCGGCGGCGCGGCGGGCTTTTCCTCATAAACCGGAGTGAAAGCAGACTCGGGAGCCTTGAACGCCGGTTCAGGGGTAAATGCCGGCTGCGGCGCCGCGAATGCAGGCTCGGGAGTGAACGCGGTTTGCGGAGCAGCGAATGCGGGGTCCGTCCTGAATCCGGACTCAACGGAAAATTCGTTCTTCAGGGCGGTCACCGGCGGCGGATTGAATTCGGGGCCCGGAGCGGCCTCCACCAGATCCTTCGCCGCTTCGATTTCCAACTCCGCTTCCATTTTCGCCGCGGGTTCGGATTCCGCGGCCGGGACGATGGCCACGAAGCTTTCCTCCTCTTCCTTCCTGGTGTTCGCAGCCTTGAGCCAGGCGGCACCTGCGGCACGGATCAGCGCCCGTGGGTGACGCTCGGAAATATCGGTGACTTCGAAAACATTGGCGCCGAGCCCCGGCGCGCGGGAATCGAACAGCGCGATGATGTCGTCATCCGTCAGCGGCTCGAACTCGATCAACACTTCGGAAAGCCGGTCGGCCAGACCACCGCTGAGACGGGGGACGAACGCGTTTTCCCAAACATCCTTGTTCAGGGAAAGAATCACATCCACCCGATCGGCCGCCTGGCGAACGCCGGTCACGAAGGCAGAGAATTTCAAAGCCGCCGTTTCATCCGCGGAAAAACCTTCGAGGTCATCCGCAACGAGCACCACCCGGGTGATCAGGCTCAGCAAGCCCAGCAGCGTGACAAGGCGCTCCATGGCGGCGCTTCCCGTCACCCGCTCGGCGGTCACCTCAAGGCTCAAAACCCCGGCACGGCCCGGATGATCCAGCGGCGTGGAAGCGTAGCGGAACAGCGCGTTCACCCAGAACGACACTTCGCGGATCGGGAGTCCCGCACGGTGGGAAAGCTCCATGCTCAAACGCGGTCCGAGCACCTCGAAATTCTCTTTCGCCCAGTGGGCGGTCACCGCATTCGGGTGATGGAAATCGAACGTCTCCACCGGCCGCGTGCGCAGCGCCGCGAGGGCGCCTTCACGATCCTGGCAAGGCACCTCGCCGGAAACCACCAGCGGCTGCAGGGCGAACGCGAACAGCCGGCGCGTCACCAGGTCGAGAGCCGTCAGACCTCCCGAAGCGGGAAGCGACCTCACAAGACTCTTGAGCGCGTCTTCCGTCACCGAGAGCGCATCGACGCGGGTGCCGGAGGCATGCAGCGCGATGAATTCATGGCTGCCGCCGAAGCGGTGCTGGATGCGGGAAAGAAGATGGGTCTTGCCATATCCCGCCCTCGGAGCACGCAACAGGATACAGCTTCCGGAAGCATCCACCGGTCGATCCAACGCTGCCGCCAGCTCCTCGCCGGCATTGCGGTTGACGGACTCGGCATGGGCCGATGGCAGGCGCCCGAAGGACTCGAAAAGATGCTGGAAAGGATGGTCGTTGGCCATGGATATGCTTCTCGTAGGAGACAGTGGGAGATCAGCGTCATTTTCACAAGCTTTCAAACAATGACGACCCAAAAACGCAAACTCCCGAAAGTAACGAAATCTCTCGTCTCGCCCCACGACAGCGCTCACAATTCCCCCATGCCAGCTTCGCTTGTCATGACCATCCTCGGCCCGGATCGTCCCGGCCTCGTCCGCCTTCTTTCCGACATCGTCGTCTCGAACGGAGGAAACTGGCTCGAAAGCCGCATGGCCCGCCTCGCCGGACAATTCGCCGGCATCGCCCGCGTCGAGTGCTCCGATGCCAACGCCGCGAAACTCATCGCGGAACTCGATGCCTTGAAGTCCGAAGGAATCGCCGTGCAGGCGGTCCGTGAGACGATCGTCGAAAGCACGCCGCGCCGCACGATTTCCGTGGATGTCGTCGGCAACGACCGCCCTGGCATCGTCCGGGAACTCGCCGCCGCGATCGCGAATGCCGGCGGAAACGTCGAGGAACTCACCACCGGACTGGAAAGCGCGCCGATGTCCGGCCATCCGATTTTCCGTGCGAAAGGCGTCATCTCGATCCCGGAAAATTCCGACACCGCGACGCTCATCGAGGCGATCGAAACGCTGGGCGGAGATCTCTCGGTGGATATCGCCTGACCGGGCCGTCAGAACGGCCAGATGAACGGGATCAGCGAGCAGGCGGTGACCCAGCAGATGATGTTGAGCGGAATGCCGACCTTCAGGAAATCGACGAATTTATAACCGCCCGGCCCGAAGACCATCATGTGCGTCTGGTAACCCATCGGCAGCGCGAACGCCGTGGATGCCGCCACGGTCACCGCCATCACGAACGGCCGTGAATCGACGTGCAGGTGCTGCGCGAGGCTCACGACGATCGGCACCATCATCACCGCCGTCGCGTTGTTCGAAAGCACCTCCGTCAACAACAGGGTCAGCAGGAACACCGTCCACAACAGCACGATCGGAAGATGTTGCGGCGAAACCATGCGTTCCGCGAACTGGACGATCTCGGTCGAAAGGAACTGCGCCGTCCCCGTGTTCTGCATCGACATCCCCAATCCAAGCAGTCCGTAAAGCATCAGCAGCACCTGCCAGTCCACACTCGCATAAGCTTCGCGCGGCGTGACGATCCGCATCCACAACAACGCCAGCGCTCCGACCAGCGAGGCATAGTGGATCGGTATCTCCGGCAGCCATTTCACATAGGGATGCAGCACATCCGTCAACGTCGCGACCAGCACGACGCCGATCAGAACGGACCACGAAATCCAGATATGCTTCGACGGGGCTTTGACTTCCTCGGTCTGGGTCGAGGCCTCCGGAGTGTCGGTCAGAACGAAATCGCGCGTCGCTTTCAACGCATCGAGGTTGTTCAACGCGGTGATCACCAGCAGGGTATCCCCCTCGTCCAACGGCAGCTCCGCCAGACGGCTCGTGATGTTGATGCCATCGCGATGCACCGCGAGCACCACGCAGTTGTAACGCTGGCGGAAATCCGCCGCAGCCAGCGTCTTGCCGAGCAACGAGGATTCATCGCGGATGACCAGCTCCGAAACGATGCCATCGACGGTCGAAAGAACCTGCGCGCCGATCTCATCGAACAAGCTGTCCGCTTTCGCAGCCCCTCCCCTGCGGCGATGGAGCGCGACCATGAAGCGGTCGTTTTCGGTGATCACCAGTTTTGAAAGCGGGATCATCACCCGCGCTCCGCGCCGGCGGACCTCCATCACGTGGATCCCCGCTTCACGGTCCGCAAGCGGTGTTTCCGTGAGCAGCTTTCCGACCAGCGGCGAATCCTTCCCGATGAGCAGATGGTAAAGCGGCGAGGTGCGGTAATCGATTTCCAGCGCACCGGTGATCGATGATCTCGCAGGGATCAATTTCGGCCCGAAAATGGCAAGATAGCCGACCCCCGCGATCGCCATCGGAATACCGACAGGCGCGAGCTCGAACATGCTCATCGGCACCTCCCCCATTTTCTTGAGCGTACCGTTCACCAGCAGGTTCGTCGAAGTACCGATCAAGGTGCAGCAGCCGCCGAGGATCGATGAATACGACAGCGGCATCAGCAACCGCGAAGCCGCGATGTCCTTCGACCGCGCGAAACCAAGCGTCACTGGCAGCAGGATCGCGACGATGGCCGTATTGTTCATCCAGGCGCTGAAGAACGCCGTCAGCAGCGAGAACGACAGGATCGCCGTGCGCGTGTTTCCGGAAAGCCTGTCACGGAGCACCTGCCCGATGTGGTCGACCGCGCCGGATCTCTCCAACGCCCCGCCGATCACGAACAGCGCGGCGATGGTCAGCGGCGCTTCGTTTGAAAACACCTCCATCATCTGATCCGGCGTCACCAGTTTCAGTGCGACGACCAGGCAGAGGATCGTCAGTGCGAGCACATCCGGTGCCGCCCACTCGCGGATGAACGCGATCAGAGTGATCAGGATCACCAGCAGCGTGAGGCCGATTTCGAGAGTCATGGGTATGAGGTCCCCACGTGGGGCGACGGGTCAATGAAGGCATCCGCCGGGTTTGGCAAGACACTTGCCTCGTGGCGCGGGTTTCGCGCAACCTGCCGTCATGGCCCGCCCGTGGATCTCCACCAACCTCGCGATTTCCGCCGACGGGAAAATCTCCTCCGTCGAAAAGATCCCCGCGAAATGGACTTCGGAGGCGGATCACCAGCGGCTTCATGCATTGCGGAAAGACGCCGACGCCCTGATGGTCGGCCGGGCCACCTGGCAAAAAGACCGCATGACCATGGGGGCACCGGGAAACCCGCTCCGCTGCATCGTTTCCCGCTCCGGCGGACTTGACGCCTCACATCCCATTTTTTCAGAACCCGGCGGCGCCATCCATCTGCTGGTCACCGGAAACCCGGAAGCCACCGCTCCCGAAGGCGTGACCGTCCATCACGGCGACCTAACCACGTTCCTCGATGAGCTCGCCACCCGCTGGCACGTCAAACACCTCCATTGCGAGGGCGGCGGCGAATTGATCCGCTC
>DATLIO010000154.1:0-5979 GCA_035539355.1 Luteolibacter sp. | reverse complement strand
AA
The DNA here is from genome assembly GCA_035539355.1 of Luteolibacter sp. Classification (GTDB taxonomy): domain Bacteria; phylum Verrucomicrobiota; class Verrucomicrobiia; order Verrucomicrobiales; family Akkermansiaceae; genus Luteolibacter. The sequence continues at coordinate 5,977 of DATLIO010000154.1, read as the reverse complement.
GCTGAGGTGGTTGTCCACCAGATACATGATCAGCGAACGGCGCGGACCGGAGATCTGCAGGCGGTTGCAAAGCCGGACGGCGAGCATCGCGGAGCCATCGATGTGCTCGCGGACGTTTTCGGACCGGCCGGTGTCGTGGAGGATCACGGCGAGATAGAGGCCGTAGGCGTCCTCGATCTGGTGGAAGAGCCGGCGGTAGATCTCCTTCGAGGGATTGGTGTCGCCGACCAGTTTGTCGAGTTCCTCGATGCAGCGCAGCGTGTGTTCGTCCGCGGTGTAGCGGTGGAAAAACTCGTGCTGCACGAGGCAGTCCAGAGCGCCGAATTCAGGAAGGTAGCGGCCGAGCACGCCGACCCGGTGCATTTTCCGGAGGGCGGAGGCGACGTCGCCCTTGCGTTCGAGGATGGCCTGGAACGTCTGGCGGTTCGCTTTGGAATAGCGGAACGGACGGTCGATGTCCTCCCAGTGTGCTTTGACGAGTTTCCGCATCGGCGGGCTGAGGCGGAGGCCACGGACCTGCAGGTGCTGGAACAGCCGCATGATGCGGTTCGGGTCGTCTTTGAAGATGTCGTTATTTTCCGGATAAATCCGGCCGTCGCGGGCGATGAAACCATCGAACTCCTCGCGGGCCTTTTTCCGGAAGGTGAGGAACGAGCGCAGCCGGGTATCGGTCATGCGTTCCTGCTCGATCTCGAAACTCTCCATCAGCGAGGTGGTGTGCTGGTAGAGGTTTCTCGTATGTCTGTAGTAGTCGCGCATGAATTCCTCCGTCTTGCGGAGGATGCTGCGCTGCGGGTAGCGGAAAGCGGTGGCGACGACTCCCTGCAACTGGAGCGTGAGCAGGTCGGTGGCCTTGCGGGTGTGGTAGTGCAGCTCGTTGCGGACGCGGTGGAGGAAATCGTAGGCTTCCTCGATTTCCTTGCAGGCGGTGGCGGTGAGAAAGCGGTCGTTGACCAGCAGTTCCAATTTCATGGTCCCGAGCTTCACCCGGGATACCCAGAGGATGTTCTGGTAGTCGCGGAGGCCGCCGCAGCCTTCCTTCACGTTCGGCTCCTGGAGGAAAACGGTGCGGGAATATTTCTGGTGCCGGCTGCGCAGGTCCTGGCGGCGGAGGTCGAAGAACTCGCTCTGGTTCTTGTCGAGGCAGTCCTCGCTGAAGCGTTTTTCGAACTGGGCGAAAAGTTCCGCGTCACCGATCACGAGCCGGGAATCGATCAGCGCGGTTTTGTTGAGCTGGTCCTCGGCGGCCTGCTGGATGCATTCGGTGATCGAGCGGCAGGCGTGGCCGACTTTGAAACCGACATCCCACAGCAGGTAGAGGATTTCCTGAAGCAGCTCCTGAAGGGGTTTCGGGAGCTTCGTGGAGGCACGCGGGAGCAGGAAGAGAAGATCGACGTCCGATCCCGGATTGAGGGTCTGGCGGCCGTATCCGCCGGTCGCGACGAGCGCCATCGGCAGATCGGTTCCGCCCCTGGCATTGACGGCGGCTTCGTAGATCGAGGTGACGATCGTATCGATCAGCTCGGCTCTGGCGCGGGCGATTTCCAGCCCGCCGGCCCCGGCGCGATGGCGGAGAAGAATCCGGTGTTCCTCGATTTTCAGGAAACGCTTGTAGAGCGCGATGCGTTCCGCGGGAGAGAGCTGACCTTTGAGAGCAGGTTCAAGCGCCTTGCGGGCGTGCGATTCGAGCGTTTTCAGGTGGGTGGGCATGCGGCAGGGAAGCGAAAGAAACTGCCGCTTTCCTGCCGAAGGTCAAGCCACGTAGCCCATCCGGCTGCCTACCAACGAGTAAAGCTCCGTCTGCTTCGACGAATGGTGCCGCAGGTCGTTTTCGAGGAGCACGGCGCCGGGTTCGAAAAGGGTGATCGTCGAGGATCCGCCGAAGGCGAAATAGCCTTTTTCAGCGCCTTTTTCGACAGGGCTTCCAGGATCGAAGGTCTGGATGATGGTGCCGACGCAGGTGGCGCCGATTTCAAGACAAAGCACGGTGCCGACGTTCGGTGTTTCGAGGCGGGTGAGCGTGCGTTTGTTCTCCCACATGTAGCCGAGGTTTTTCCGCAGGGCGATGGGTGAGACGGAGAAAAGAGGGCCGTTGAGCAGGACGGTTTCGCCCGGGACGCCGGCGGCGGGGAAATGGAATCGGTGGTAGTCGACGGGACACAATCTGGAGAGGACCAGCGAGCCATTGGCATATTTCGCCGCCAGATCGGCATCACCGAGAAGCGCGGCGAGATCCCATTTCTGGCCCTTCACGAAGACGCCTTCGATTTCCGAGGCCTTCTGGAAGCCGAGGTGACGGCCATCGGCGGGGAAAACGATGCTGTTCGCATCGGGGTCAATCGGCCGGGCTTCGGGCTTGAGCTTGCGGTAGAAGAACTCGTTGAAGCTGCCGTAGCTCTCCGGAGAATCCGCGAAATCCGCGGGATCGAGGCCATATTCGGCGATGAACGGGGCGATCCGCGAACGGGACTCGGCGGTGCTCATCCGTCTGCCGTACCATGAGGAAAAGAAGGGGCGTTTGATGAAAGCGTTGAGGGCGATGGGGCCGAGCGGATTGCCGTAGGCCCAGCGGAGAAAGGATTCGCCGTAGACTTTTTCGGTCTCGAGCGCGCCGGTGAGCCGGTTTTGAAACTGGATGGATTCCACGGACGGCTTCTAAACGGCGGATGGAAAGAGGGCAAGGGGAGTCATCCGCGCATTCTTTCAACGGATTCATGACACGATCGGGTTGCCCGATTCCACTTGCACGGCCATCGCCGCGAGACTAACCCCGCTTGCATGAGAAACGCGTCGATCTGTCTGCTCGCGGGCCTGCTGGTTCTGCCGGGCTGCGAAAAGCCCAAGGAAGTGACGGTGACGGAAACCCGCCGGCTCACGACCGCCGATGGCACGCCGAAACTGTTCGCGACCAGCGACGAACGTTTCCGTGATGCGAAACCGAGCCCGGTCACCGCGGATCTGCCGGAAGGCTGGCGGACGGCTCCCGCATCGCAGTTCCGGATGCTGAACTACCGGTTCGGCGAAAGCGGGAAAGGCGAGGCGTGGGTGCTGCTGGTGGGCGGCAGCGTGCTCGACAACGTGAACCGCTGGCTCAAGGAATTCGGCAAACCTCCGGTCGATCAGGCCGGACTCGACGCTTTGAAACACGCCGATGCGGCCGGTGGCCACGGTGTCTGGGTCGAAGCGGAAGGCGATTACAGCGGAGCGATGGGAGCGCCGCAGCAGACCGGCTATGCGTTGGCCGGCGCGGTGGTCTCCGTGGGAGGAAAGATCCTCACCGTGAAAATGGTCGGCCCGAAGGACGAGGTGGCCATCGCCCGTCCCGCGCTTGAGAAGCTTGTCGCTTCACTCCGCATCGCTGAATGATTTCCCCATCTTCCTTCGTATCGATTTTCCCCGCTGACCCATGACGGAATCCTCTGAATCGCTGCCGCCCGCCCGGAAATCCGGCAAGGGGGCGATGCGCGTGATCAATTTCTTCTCCAGCCTCGGCCTCGCGACGGTCCTGCTGGTGCTCCTCGGCATCCTCACCTGGCTGGCGACGCTGGAGCAGATCCACAACGGCCTCTACCCGACGCTGAAGAAATATTTCGACTACCGGACACCCATCGTGCTGCCGGACATCGTGGATCCGACGAACACCTGGTATCCGCGCATCAACGGCAATCCGATCACGATTCCGCTTCCCGGCGGCTACTACGTCTGCGCCCTGCTGCTGGTCAACCTCACGCTCGGCGGCATCCTCCGCATGCGGAAAGGCTGGAAACAGGCGGGTGTGCTGATCGCGCATTTCGGCATCATTTTCATGCTCGTGGGTGGCGGTGTGACCGACCATTTCTCCGAGCGCGGCAACATGGCGGTCGACCAGGGTGAGCGCAGCGACGTCGCCCAGGATTACTTCGAATGGGTCGTCGAGGTTGCGGAAATCAAGTCCGCGAAACCTGAGGACATCCATGTCATCCGCGGCGAGTATCTCACCGATCTCGAAGGGGAGAACCGGCGCACTTTCAAATTGCCGGAAATGCCGTTCGATCTCGAGGTCACGGGCTACTACAAGTTCGCCGAGCCGATTTCGATCGACCAACGTGCGCCGCGGAACAAGGAGCCGGTTTTCGATGGCTATTTCCTCGAGGAAAAAGCGGATCACGAGAACGGCAAGGCGATCGAGGAGGAGCGGAAAACCGCAGCCTGCCATGCACGGATCCTTTACCGGAATGGTGAGAAATCGCAGCCGTTCCTGTTGGCCGGAGCAAGCCATCATCCTTATTCGGTCCGCGTCGATGACCGGGTGTTCATCATCGACATGCGCAAGCGCCTGTGGCCGATGCCGTTCACGGTGCAGCTCGACAAGTTCACCGCGGACTTCCACCCGGGCACGAAACGCCCGGCGAAATTCATCAGCGACATCACCCGCATCGAGGATGGAGCGGAGGCGAAGGTGCGCATCCAGATGAACGAACCGCTGCGCTACGAAGGCCTGACCTTTTTCCAGGCCAGCTACGGTCCTCCGAATGCGGGTCCGGATGACAAGCTCTACTCTGTTTTCGAGGTCGTGAAAAACCCGGCGGACAAGTGGCCTGAATACAGCCTCTATGTCGTCACCGTCGGTCTGTTCATCCATTTCGTGATCAAACTTTTCCTCTTCATCACCCGGGGCTCCTCCAAGAAACGCGATGTCTGACAAATCCATCACACTCCCTCGCAAGAGAAACTTCTCGATGGTCGGCCGCTGGATCGCCGGTGGTCTGATTTTCATCCTGCTGGTCGCACTTCTGCTCCAGGTGGCGAAGGACAATCTGCCGAAGGGCGAGGTCCGAGATGTTCCCGGCTATGTGCCGTGGAGCGAGGAAACGATCGAACTCGCATCCACCCTCCCCGTGCAGGAAGGCGGACGCATCAAGCCGCTTTCGACGCAGGCCGGTTTCACGATGCTCGGTTTCCACGGCGCGCGGTCGATGGAGATCAAGCTGGACAATGGCAAGGTCCACAAGCTCCAGCCGATCGAGTGGATGCTGGATTCGATTTTCCGTCCGAAGCTGGCGGTCGAGCTGCCGACGTTCCGCGTGGACAATTCGGCGGTCCTCGAGAACGCGGGCATCAAGGTCCGTGAAAAACGCGACCGTTACAGCTACAGCGATCTGGAAGCCGGGCGTGAAAAGCTGATCGAGCTGGCGAAATCCTACGAAGGCAACAAGGAGTCGAACCCGGATCAGGTGAAGCAACAGACCATCGATCTGGCCTACAGCATCCGGAATTACGAAGCGCTGCTGGGTTACATGTCGTTCGCCCGCTCCGGTGTGACGCTCGCAGGCACCGCCACCGAAAATTCGCCCGACCGCCGCGCGGACATCAGTGACATCATGCTGACCGCGCCGGTCATCAAAAAGAAGCTGGATGAGGACCAGTCGAAAGGTCTGCAGGTGAATCCACAGATCCAGAATCTTCTCCAACAGGTGGTCGATCTCGCGAATTTCTCGAAGTTCGCACTGTTCATGGTTCCTCCCACGACCCGCGAGGATCCGACCTGGCAGACGGCGGGCAACGCGATCTGGAGTGTGATGATGCAGGAGTCCAAGGACTCGAAGACATCGGTCGAGGACATCAAGGCGCTGGAAAAACTCGTGCGCTCGTTGGGACCGGATGACAGCGAATTCCGCAAGGAACTCGTGAAGGTGCACGAACGCTTCGTGAAGCGCGCGCAGGACCGCGGCGAATACAAGTGGGTGGAGAAGGAAACGAAGTATTACACGTCAAACCAGCTTCTCAAAGGCATGGTGACGTTCCTGATCGCCTCGCTGGCCGCCCTTGGCATGTGGATGGCGGGAAGGGGATTGGCCGGAAAGATCCTGATGTGGATCACGGCGGGTCTGACCACCTATGGATTGATCCTGTGTGTGATGGCCATCGTCCAGCGCTGCTACATCATGCAGCGTCCTCCGGTCGGCAACCTTTACGAGACGATCATCTTCATCGCGAC
>DATLIO010000153.1:0-2636 GCA_035539355.1 Luteolibacter sp. | reverse complement strand
GGGGATAGGTCGGTTTTTTCTCGGCGATGAAGGCGTCGAAATCGGCGTTCGCGATGCCGAGGCCGTCGAGGACCATCTGGTCGTAGCCTTTTCCGCAGGCTGGATAGTCGGAATGGAGTTTGCCGGCGGCTCCGAGGGAGGCCTTGAGCCAGAGGCGGGGAAGATGGAGGACGCCGAGCGGGCCGGCGGTGCCGGAGCTGATGAGCGGGATGATGTTGGACATGGGAATGTGAGGTTTGGGATTTCGGGTGGTTTTTGGACCACCAGCGTCCGAATGGATCGGGCCGGACGCCGGATTTTGCAATCAGGTTGTTAGATGCGGGGGAAGATTCCTGAAATTTCCCGTTTCCTTCAACGGCCAACAGCGTCACGGTTCCGCCACCGATACCTCCATGTGGAAAGGCCGATTCTCCCAAGACACCTCCTCGCTCGTCCAGCAATTCGGCGAGTCCATCTCCTATGACTGGCGGCTGTTCCCGCACGACATCGCGGGATCGATCGCCCATGCCCGCGCGCAGGTGAAAGCCGGCATCCTCACTGCGGACGAGTTTTCGCAGATCGAGTCCGGGCTTCTGGAAATCCTCGGCGACATCCGCGAAGGGCGCTTCGAGTTCAAGACCTCGCTCGAAGACATCCACATGAACATCGAGTCGGAGCTGACCAAACGGATCGGCCCGGCGGGTGCGAAACTTCATACGGCACGCTCCCGCAACGATCAGGTGGCGACGGACACACGGCTTTATTCCCGGACGGAAATCGACGGCCTGATCGAAGCGATCACCGGTCTTCAAAAGGCGTTGCTCGATCGGGCGGACCGCTATTCGGCGACGGTCATTCCCGGCTACACCCACCTCCAGCGCGGCCAACCGGTGACGGCGGGACACCATTTCCTCGCCTACATCGAAATGCTCGAGCGGGATAAATCGCGTCTCAGTGATTGCCGGAAGCGGCTGAACATTTCCCCGCTGGGATCGGGGGCTTTGGCGGGTTCGACGATCAATCTGGATCGGGAACAGATCGCGAAGGAGCTTGGATTCGATGGAGTTACGAAAAACTCGATGGATGCCATCGCGGACCGTGATTACATCGCGGAACTGCTGTTCGTGATTTCGCTCTGCGGCGCGCATCTTTCCCGCCTGAGCGAGGATCTGATCCTCTGGTGCAGCGCGGAATTCGGATTCGCGGCGCTTTCGGACGCGCACACGACCGGTTCGTCGTTGATGCCGCAGAAGAAAAATCCGGACGTGTGCGAACTGACGCGTGGCAAGACCGGACGGCTCGTCGGCAACCTGATGAACCTGCTCGTGGCGATCAAGGGGCTGCCGCTGACCTACAACCGCGATCTCCAGGAGGACAAACCGCCGCTTTTCGACTCGATCGACACTCTCAATCTGGTCCTCGCGGTGAACACCGAGATGATTTTCGCGATGGAACTGCGCGAGCAGAAATGCCGGGACGCGGCTTCGGATCCGATGCTGCTGGCAACCGATCTGGCGGATTACCTGGTGAAAAAGGGCATTCCTTTCCGCCATGCCCACGAGCTTGTCGGAAAAGCTGTCGCTGAAGCGGTTGCGACCGGCACTCCGTTGGACCAGCTCGATCTTTCCGCCATTGATCCAGCCTACGGCGACGATGCGAAGGACGTTTTCAGCTTGGAACGGGCGTTGGCCTCGCGGACCAATCCGGGTGCTCCTTCGATTGAAAACGTGCTGGCGGAGGTCGAAAGATGGCGTTCCGTCCTGGGAGCGTGATCTTTCCGGAAATTGCTTAAGATCAGTTAATTGACTGCGAATCATCCTGACAATGAGTCGGATAGGTTCGCGGAGGGTCACTTCGTGAAATATCGGATAACGGGCTTCCGGCCTTGCCAAACCGTCGAATCGCCCTAGGTTCGGCCCGAGCAGATTTTTCCCTGAATCCTCCGATGTCCGCAGCCGGCCCCGCGTTTCCCGGACTCCTTCTCCCAAGACGGGACGCTTGGAATCGGCTGGCGGCAGGAAATCCGGGAATCTCTGAACTCACGGGCGGCGGCGCAATCCGACCGGCTCCGAACATGGCAAAGTCTCGACCGCTCGTAGCGGCGCTTTCCCCGGCAACAAAAAGCCGGTTTTCGGAACCAGGTCGGCCGATTCCGAGGTCCTCCTCCAGCAAATGCGGGACACCCTGTCCCGCCGCGCCGGGCCACCCGTAACCCCAAGACCATGCGAAACCATGTCGAACGCAACACAAGACTCCCGCAATGATTCGGGACCAAGCCGGCGCCGCCGCTCACGCGGTGGGCAGAACAGAAGGAACAACAATAACAACAACCGGAATCAGGATCGCCGCGGTGACCAAGGCCAGCAACGGGCCGAGGAATTCCGCCCGCAGGGCAATCGTCCGCCACGCAAGTATTCTCCGCCGAAACTCACGTTCTGGCAGAAAATCCTGAAAGCCATCGGCCTCTACAAAGAGCCGGTCCGTCCGCCGCGCCCCGAGCGCAAGCCGGACGTCTCGAAACAAGCCCAGGGTGGTGAAGCCCGTGCTCCCAAATCGAACACCCGTAACGCCCGTTCCGGTGATGGCCAAGGCCAGCCGCAGGAAAAACGCGAGCGCAACGACCGCGGCGAAAGAGGTGAGCGTGGCGAGCGCAACCG
>DATLIO010000152.1:0-2305 GCA_035539355.1 Luteolibacter sp. | reverse complement strand
GGTTTGACGTCATCCGAGTGGACGTACTTCCCGAGATAAGGGCTGCCTTCCGGATTCGCCGGATCGGCTTCGTAGGCTTTCAGGTGGCGGGCATGGCGCTCGAACGAGCAGCCGCCGAGATTGGCGCGGAAAAGAAGCAGGTCCTTTCCGCCGGCTTTCGCCATCGCGGGAAGGTAGGCGGTGGCGTCGTTGGCGAAGCTGTTGCCGATGGTCAGAAGCTTGATCTGGTTTTTCGGAGCTTCTTTCGCGAACACGGAGCCCGCGCAGATGGCGAGCAGGGAGAGGACTTTCGTCAGGGTTCTCATGGATTTGGCGGGAGGCTACCCTACGTTGGCGGATCACCAAGAGTTTTCATCAATCCACGGGTTCGATCTTTTTCAAACTCGCGAAACTGATCCGGCGCATGGTGTCGAGGAATTCGGACATGTAGACCGCCTTCGCCCCGGCAACCGAAGTCGCGGCGTAAAGATTGGCGAAAAGGCCGCTTTTCCGGATCGGCCGCGAGGCCACGTAATCCCGGTCGAGGAAGGGCTGCACCGCCCATCCCGGCATCGCCGCGATCGCCCGGTGGCTGGCGACCAGTTGCAGGATCGCGACCGTCAGCTCGGTTTTCCGCCGCGGCGGATCGACATTCGCCGGCTTCAGCACTTCGCGGATCACGTCGATCCGGTCGTCGGGGATCGGATAAGTCACCAGCGTCTCTTTCGCGAAATCCTTGGCCGTGAGATAGGCCTTCCGCGCGTACGGATGCTGCCGCGCGACCAACGCCAGAACCTCGTAGCGGAACAGCGGATGATAAATCACACCCGCCCTCGGCCGGGCGTTCGAAACGATCACGAGATCGGCCTTGTCCTCCTCCAGCAATCCGACCGGGTCCGGTTGGAACCCGGAAACCAGATCCATTTCCACCTCCGGCCAACCTTCACGGAACGCATCCATGCTCGGCATCAGCCAGTCGAAACAGGAATGGCACTCGACCGCGATCCGCAGTTGCCCGGCTTTTCCTTCGGCGATCCTCGCGACATCGCGCTCGCTCTGGCGGATCAGTTTCTCCACCTCGTAGGCCGTCGCGAGCAAACGGTCGCCCGCCGGACTCAATCTCAGCGGATTGCTCTTCCGTTCGAAAAGCTCCGCACCGACGTGATCTTCCAGACCACGCATCTGGTGGGAAAGCGCCGGCTGCGAAAGGTTGAGCCGCTTGCCGGCTTTGGAAAGGTTCCCCGTCTCGGCAACGGCGACGAGCGCCCTCAGATGTCGGATCTCGATCATGGCGACCGGAAATCAATCATCAATCATTTGAATGACCATCCAAAAAACAATGATTTTGGTGAATGAACGATCCCAAGCCATGATGTCTGGCCATGACCCGCACACACCTTCTCGGCTATCCCCGCATCGGCGAACAACGTGAACTCAAGAAAGCCACCGAGCTTTACTGGAAAGGCGAAATCCCCAGGGCAGCGCTCGAGGCGCTCGGAAAGGATCTCCGCAAACGCAACTGGCTGAAGCAGTCCGCCGCCGGGATCGATCTCGTGCCCTGCAACGATTTCTCGTTCTACGATCAGATCCTCGACGCCTCATGCCTTGTCGGCAACATCCCCCGGCGGTTCCACTGGGATGGATCGCCCACGACGCTCGACACCCAGTTCATCATCGCGCGCGGCGATCATTCCTCGGGGTGCGGCTGCTCGTCGGACGGCTTCGCGGGGGAAATGACGAAGTGGTTCGACACGAACTACCATTACATCGTTCCCGAATTCCATTCCGGCACGGAGTTCAAGCTCTCATCTTCGAAGGTCTTCGATGAATTCGCGGAGGCATCCGCACTCGGCCTCAACGCGAAGCCGGTGCTCGTCGGACCGGTGACCTATCTTTCCCTCGGCAAAGTCCACGATTCCAGAAACCCCGATTTCGATCGCTTCGAACTCCTCGACCGCCTGCTGCCCGTCTACGAGGAAATCCTCCGCAAGCTCAACGCGGATGGAGCCGAATGGGTGCAGCTCGACGAGCCGGTCCTCGCGCTCGATCTTTCGGAAAACCAGCGCGACGCGTTCATCGCAACTTACAAGCGTCTCGCCGCAGCCGCAGGATCCACCAAACTTCTCATAGCCACTTATTTCGGTGAACTGCGGGACAATCTGCCGCTCTTCCTTTCGCTGCCTGTCGCCGGACTTCACTTCGACGCCGTGCGCGCCGAAGATGAATTGCTGCCGTTGCTCGCGGATTTCCCTTCGGAGAAAATCCTCTCACTCGGCGTCGTCGACGGACGGAACATCTGGAAGAACGACTATTCGCGGTCGTTGGA
>DATLIO010000151.1:0-1648 GCA_035539355.1 Luteolibacter sp. | reverse complement strand
GGACGCGTTGGAGCTGGTGCAGGGCCTTTTTGTGAGGCATCTGCCGGTGGTGCGTGCGACGGTTCTGGCGCTGTTGCCGAACCTCCATCGGGCGGAGGATGTGGTGCAGGAAACGTTTCTGACGATGTGCCAGAAAGCGGGTGATTTCGTTCCGGGCACCGATTTCGCGGCGTGGGTTTGCACGATCGCCCGCTACAAGGTCCGTGAGGCGTTGCGCGGCGAGTCGATGAGGTTCGAACCGCTTTCGAATGAGACGATCGAGGCGGTGCTTGCGTCGGAACCGCCGAAAACCGAGGCGGTGGAACGGCTGCGCTTGTTCGAGGAGTGTCTGGAATGCCTTGCCCCCCGCGCACGGCAGGCGATGGAGCTCCGTTACCGCGGCGAGTGTCTGCCGGAGGAGATCGCCCAGCGGATGAATTGGAGCCTCGCTTCGGTGAGGGTCGCGCTTTCCAGGGCCAGGCTCGTTTTGAGAGAGTGTGTGGCCAGGAAGGTGAATGCGGAGAACGGGATCTAAGACCAAATTTCACGAGTCACGATGTTTGATGAAGAACGGTTCAAGGTGCTGCTCGGCGACTATTTCGATGAGTCGCTGAAGGGGCATGATCGCGTCCTGTTCGAGGAGATGCTCAAGACGACGGCGAAGGCCCGTGAGCTATTCTGGGAAGCGGCGGCGCATCATGCGCTCGCAAGGGAGTGGGCGCTCACGTCGATCGGGATCGACCGGGCGGCGTTGATCGAAGGCGGGGAAGCGGCCGAAGGGAACATCGTGGATTTCAAGCCGGAGCGGAAATCCTCCCTGCGTTTTGTGGTGGGCGGACTCGCGGCTGCGGCGGCGTTGGTGATGGCGTTTGTTTTTCTGAACCGCACGGTGGCTCCAAAGGATGTTTCCGGACCGGCTGCGACCGCCGCGGAAACGGACACGGAAGCTTCCGGCGGGATTGCGATGATCGCGCTGAGTTCCGAAGCCCGCTGGGGTCTTCAGGAAAAAGGCAGGCTGCCGAAGGATGAGTTGCGGCCCGGGCCCCTGCGCCTGATGTCGGGTACGATCCGGATCGACTTTTACAGTGGGACGAACCTGTGGGTCCGCGGCCCTGCGGAGATCGATCTGATTTCACAGAACGAAGTCCGGTTGGAATCCGGAGATCTGTTTGCGGTGGTGCCGGCGGCGGCGATCGGTTTCAAAGTGATTTCAGGCGACGCTTCGATCACGGATCTGGGGACCCAGTTCGGTGTCAGGCGCAAGGACGGCGTGGATGAGATCCACGTGTTCGAGGGCCGCGTCGCGGTGAAAGATGGCGCGGCGTCCGGATCGAAAGTCCTTACGACGGGACAGGCCGTGAGGATTGAGCAAGGGGTATGGAATGCACGTGCGGCGGATGTCTCGCAGTTCCCCGATCGTAACGCGATCGAGCAGAAGCTGGAATCCGAACGTGAAACGCGGTTTTCCGAATGGACCCACGAGGCGGAGAAGTTCACCCGCCGTCCGGACGTGCTCGTGCACTATCTTTTCGATCGGAAAGGGCGGAGCGGTCAGATTCCCAATCTCGTCCCGGATGCATCGGGCGTGACGAATGGCGCTCTCATCGGCGGGGAGTGGAGCACCGGCCGTTGGGAGAAGAAGAAGGCGCTCTCTTTCAATGGTGTGGGC
>DATLIO010000150.1:0-1943 GCA_035539355.1 Luteolibacter sp. | reverse complement strand
AGCGGACTTTCCGCCGGGACGACCGGTTTTGGAAGCGGTGATGGCGCTGATGAGCCGGATCAACCGCGAGTTCAAATTCGATACGGTGGCGACGGAGGTGGCGACGCCGGTCTCGGAAGTGCTGCGGAAGAAAGCGGGTGTCTGCCAGGATTTCGCCCACCTCATGTTGGCGTGCCTGAGATCCATCGGCCTGCCCGCCCGATATGTGAGCGGCTATCTGGAAACCCAGCCGCCTCCCGGTCAGGCGCGTCTGACCGGCGCGGATGCCTCGCACGCGTGGGTTTCCGTTTTCTGCGGCGAGGAAGCCGGGTGGATCGATGCGGATCCGACCAACAACATTCTGCCGAACGAACGGCACATCACGATCGCGTGGGGCAGGGATTTCTCCGATGTCAGCCCGTTGCGCGGGGTGACTCTGGGGGCCGGTGGACAGAAGCTCCGCGTCGCCGTCGATGTGATCCCGGTGGAGGACTGATCACTTCACCTGATAGCCGGTGAGGTCCGGTTTGAAGAGCGTGTCGGGAAGCTTGTTGTTGAACTTCGCGTCGCTGAAAAGCGTGCGGACGCGGGACTTGTCCTGCATCTCCAGCTCGAGCGCGCGGAGTTCCTTCTTCTCGGGATCGATGTCGATGAACACCCAGGGAACGTTCGCACGCATGCGCCGGTCCTTCGGTTTGAGTGTGTATTGGTGGATGCCGGAGTTGATGCGGCTCTCGATGATCTCGAAGGATGCGTAGAACGATTCCTTGCTTTCGAAGGCTTTGCCGGAAAGGAGCGAGAAACGTGCGGCCTGCGGTGAGTCGGACGATATCTGCCGTGCGGATTTCTCCGACTCCTCGATCAACGTCAGCGTCGCGCCATCGGAAACGGCGAGCGTCTGCATCGGCTCGCCGAGCTGCCAGCGGAACTTGTCCGGTTTGGCGAAGCAGATCCGGCCGGGCGTGGTGACGGGTTCCTTGAGCGAAGGCAGTTTCCGCTGCTGGGTGAACGAGGCGTCGAGCGAGGTGATCGTCGCCTGCCGCTCGAGCCACGAATTCAACACGGCGTCTTCGGCGCGGGCGAAGGAAACGAGGGCGATGAGAACGATCGGCAGTCGCATGTCCGGGAAGATGGAGCAACGGACGCCGGACGTCCATTGCCGAAAAATCAATCCACCGCGACGGGCGGCGCTTTCCGCTTTTTCAGCTTCGCGTTGAGGATCTCGATGAACATCGGCAATACGGAGATGCCGATGATGCCCAGGACCACGATTTCGAAATGGTCTTTCACGGCGATGTGACGGCCGAAGAGAGTGAACTCCGCGTTGCCGATGAACCAGCCGGCCGGAAGCAGCAGGCCGACCCACAGGAGCGCGCCGACGACGTTGAAGGTCATGAAGCGCTTGTAGTCCATCGCGCCGGAACCCGCGACGAATGGTGCGAAGGTGCGGACGATCGGCACGAAACGCGCGATGATGATGGTCTTTCCGCCGTAACGGACGAAGAACTCGGAGGTTTTGTCGAGATGGCTTTGTTTGATGATCCGCGGAAAGGTCCTTACGGCCCAGCCCCCGAACCTACGGCCGATCCAGTAGTTCACCGTGTCACCGAGGATGGCGGCGGCGAGCAGGATGACTGCGGCGACCCAGACGTTGAGTCCGGATGCGGGATCCGCGGCGATGGCTCCGACCGCGAACAGCAGGGAATCGCCGGGAAGGAAGGGGGTGACGACAAGGCCCGTTTCCGCGAAGACGATCAGGAACAGCAGCAGGTAAACCAGCGCACCGTAGTCACGCGTGAATTGATTGAGGTGGTCCTGGAGGTGGAGGATGAAATCGAGGATTTCTTTCATGTCATTCGCATTCGGGCCGGGGGTCACGGCTGAGGAGTTCCTTCATCGCAAGCGGCGCGGGCTTGCTTTGGTAAAGAACCGAGTAAACCGCATCGATGATCGGCGTGCGGACA
>DATLIO010000149.1:0-1789 GCA_035539355.1 Luteolibacter sp. | reverse complement strand
GCAACCACCGAAAGCAATTCCGTGTGCAGGGAAAGCATCAACGATTTCTCCGCGCCCACCAGATCGTCCGCGATCCGCGCGAACTCGACCGGATGTTGCGGCAGGACATCCACCCTCCCCATCCGTTGCGGACCGATGCCTGTCGCGGCGATCATCCGCTCCGCCATCTCCGTCGCAAATCCGGGATTCGCCAGCACCGCATCCGGCTCTTCCCGCAGCAGATACAATCCGCAGAACGTATGGACCAGGGAAGCCGTTCCCATCCCGCCGAGATATCCGTAGCGCTCGACAAGCATCACCCGCGCTCCGCTCCGGGCGGCGGTCACCGCTGCGGCCAATCCAGCGCTGCCTCCGCCGATCACCACGACATCGAAGCTGGAGCGGTTTTCGTTCATGAGGCTCTCCGGAAAATCAGCGCCGCCAGCGCTTCAGGAGTGGAAAGATTGGCCCGTGTCATGTCCTCCGGGCCGAGTATGACACCAAATTTCTCCTCCGCGGCGACCACCATCTGCATGACCGCCATGGAATCGAGACCGGCGGAAAACAGATCGCCGTCCGCAGGAAATCCGGGATCGAGTTCAACCATCCCTTCCTCGTTCAACCAATCGATCACCTCCTCCGGACTCATGTTCGGAGGAACGGTGAAAGCTCGGATCTGGTAAGTCAATCGCCGGACGATTCCGCATTGTTCGAAAATTTTCGAACTTTCCGGTTGTGAGGTGAATTTCAAGGACTAGGTTCCCGCCCACTTTCCTTCCGAACGATGCACCTCTCCTCTTCCCAAGCCGATGAATCCACAACGGGCCCCGCGACATTGAAAGCCTGGCTCGCCGTTCTTTCCGTCTCATTGGGCGCCTTCGTGGTCGTGACCTCGGAGTTCCTTCCGATCGGCCTTCTCACCAACATCGCCGATGGCTTGAAAATCTCGGCCGGAACCGCAGGGCTCATGGTTTCCATTCCCGGAATCGTCGCCGCCATCGCCGCGCCGGTGATGATGATCGTCGCCGGAAAATTGGACCGCCGCATTCTCGTCCTTGGATTGATCGCATTGCTCGCCGGTTCGAATGTCATCGCCGCCGTCGCTCCGAATTTCGCGGTGATGCTGCTTGCGCGGGTGTTGTTCGGCATCAGCCTCGGTGGCTTCTGGACCATCGCGGTGACCCTCGGAGGACGGCTGGTTCCGAAATCCTCGATGGCACGGGCGACCACGATCATCATGGCCGGCATTTCGATTGCAACCGTCGCGGGGGTTCCCGTCGGAAAAGTGATCGCGGATTTCTCCAGCTGGAGAATCGCGTTCGCGGTGATCGGTGTGGTGGCGCTTCTCGCGGGAACGCTGCAATTGTTCGTCCTGCCGAAACTCCCCTCGCTGGCAGCCCCTGGAATCCGGCAGCTCACCGATCTGCTCCGCCACGCGGATGCGCGGCTCGGATTGGCCACCGTGGCGCTTGTCATCAGCGGTCACTTCGCGGCCTACACCTACGTCACCCCTTTCCTGAAACAGAACCCTCAGATGAGTACCGGCTTCATCAGCTCCCTACTGCTCGCATTTGGGATCGCGGGGATCTTCGGAAATTTCGCCGGCGGCGCAGCGGCGGGGAAAAATCTCAGGATCACCCTCGCCACGGTGATCGTGCTGCTCGCGGGATCGATCGCGATGCTTCCGTTCTTCGGCACGAACATCGCCGGAGCATCCGCCATGATCCTGATCTGGGGCCTCGCTTTCGGAGCCGTTCCGATCGTGCTGAATCTATGGGTCTTCAAAGCCGCGCCCGATGCCATCGAAGGA
>DATLIO010000148.1:0-8565 GCA_035539355.1 Luteolibacter sp. | reverse complement strand
CGGACATCTCCACGCTGGCGAAATCCTCGCTGCGCGACCGGCTCGCGTATGTCACGCAGGAGCCGTTCCTCTTCAACGGGACCGTCCGTGAAAACCTGCTGCTCGCGAAACGCAATGCCACCGAAGCGGAGATCTGGCAGGCGGACGATGCCGCGCACGCCGCCCCGTTCGTCCGTCTGCTGCCACAGCTTCTCGACACCAATGTCGGCGAACGCGGCGTGAAACTTTCCGGCGGCGAAAAACAGCGCCTCTCGATCGCGCGCGCCTTGCTGAAGAACGCACCGATCCTCCTCCTCGACGAAGCGACGGCGTCCGTCGATTCGGAAACGGAGCGCATGATCCAGGACGCGCTGGACCGCCTGATGGAAAACCGCACCGCGTTCGTCATCGCCCACCGCCTCTCCACC
This sequence comes from Luteolibacter sp., assembly GCA_035539355.1. GTDB lineage: Bacteria > Verrucomicrobiota > Verrucomicrobiia > Verrucomicrobiales > Akkermansiaceae > Luteolibacter. Next base: position 8,158 of record DATLIO010000148.1, on the reverse strand, counting down.
ATCCAGAACGCCGACCGCATCTACGTCCTTGAGAAAGGCCGCGTCATCGAACAAGGCACCCATGAGGAACTTCTGGCCCGTGATGGAAAATACGCCGCGCTGTGCCGGAAGTCGTTCCTCCCGGGTGGTGAGATCTAGGGAACGGTGAAGCGCCGCTGCTCCGGATCATAAACAAGCTTCCGGGAATTCTCCGCCAGCCACCCGACAGGATCAACGACCGGAAAAGCCACCAACGTCTTGAGACGCTCCACGTCGTTGGCACGGGCGAGAAACCGCAGCGCGTCGAAATCACCGCGGGCCGCCGCGAACTTCGCGAGTTCGTTCGTCGCGGGTGCGTTGCCGGATCCGCCATTCGAAAGCCATTTGACCTTCAGAAACTCCTCGAACTGCGGATGCCATTTACCCGTCAATTCACCTGTCAGATCGCTGTCCCAATTTCTGACACGGAGCAACCCGTTCTCAAAATCGCCGCTCCATGTGAAATCCCTGTCATGCAAGGCCAGGAGAAGATTCTTTGAGTCGAAAGGCCGCCCGTCTTCAAGCCTCTGCGAAAGCACCGGTTTCAAGGCAGTTGGCCAAGACGCCATCATCGGCGCCAGCCGGGCATCGGTCTGAAGACGATGCCGGATAAGTTCATTCTCCTCGGCAAAAGTGTGGCGCTCCTTCAGCACCGGCTCGACGAGATTCGCCCATACCCTGTCGGACCATGTCGGCCACTTCAGAAGCAGCTCCGGCCGCGAACTGCCCAACCGCCGGAGATTGCCCCACCATGCCTCATCCCCGATGTTCGTATGGGCGAGTTCGAGGGAAGCGATTCCCATCCGCAACTTCTCCGAATCCATTTTTTCAAGAGCGGGGAACAACCTCTCGCCTTTCATCCGGAACACCCACAGCTCCGCCCCCTCCGTCAACCTGTCCGGAGCGAGATGACTCCACGGCACTGACAACGGGGAAAGAAAAGTGGCTTCCCCTCCCAGCTCCGAAACCTGGAAAAGCAGGTGCTTCTTCCACGAGGTGAAGCCTTCGAAATTCGCCGTCGCCGCGTAAGAACCATCGGCGTAGCGGATCATGAACGCGAACTGATCCCGCCGCGGCAGGGCTCCCACACAGCGCAACGCGTAGCGGACGCGAAGCGTGTCACCCGACTGCCGCACGTCCTCGACCTCCACATGGATCCGCCTGTCCAATTCCAGCGTGCCCGGCTCGAGCGGCATCCTGCCTGCAAGCTCCGTTTCCCACCCCCGGATCCGCGAGGAAACGCCCAACAGATGATCCCGCGCCGGAAGATTCTCGGTTCCGAAGGCTCTCCTCGACCGGCTCCCTTCATCCCCAAGTTTGGAAAGCCACAGGAAGCCTGCTCCCAGTGCCAATGGCGCGGCGAGAAACACCCACAATCCCGACGCCTCCCTCGCCTTCAGCAGACGGAACGTCATCGCCGCCCATGCCGCCGCGATGGCGAACGCCAGCAACGGCACGAAGTCATTCCACAAGACATCCGCCCAATCCTGCAAAACCGGACGCGCGGTCGATTGCCAGATCCAGCCGCGGAAAGCGAATGCGGGAACGATCGCCAGCAGCAACACAAGCACCCCCGCCCCTAACAGCTGCCTCGCCGCCAGCGGCCTGATGTTCCATCCCGACGTTGTCTTCAGGACCGACTCCGCGCCGGCGACCCGCACCACCAGCCACAACACCAGCAACACCTCCGCCCATGAAAGGCGGAACGTCACCTGCATGTCGGCGCCCTTCAAGATGGAGACGCTCAATGCGATCGAGACGATCCAGAACAACAGGATCTCGATCCGGAACCGCCGGAAATAATGACGCAAGGCGTGCAGCGTGGGTTTCATGGCTTGTCGAAAAGAAGGGAATCCTTTGGCAGCCACTGCTGCAGATAGTCGCTCCACTCGAAATCCTCCACGGTCAGATCCGCATACTGGAAAGGGATCGTGTTCTGCCGCTCCTGGTTTCGTTTCGGCAACCGGATCACGGTGAACACATCATTCCACGAGTTGAACGTCTCACCTGATCGGGCCCGCGCGGCCAGGACATCCAGGATGGCTTTCAAAGCCGTTTGGCTGCCGCGCGATGCCGGAATCATGAACGCCCTGACGCTTCCCCGGCTCATTCGTCCGAGGTTGCTTTCGTAGTCCGCCACCGCCTGGTCCAGCTCCTTGGAAATACCGGGGATCTCACGGACGCGGAGATACAGCGACCACGAAATCCCCGCACGGACCCTTGCCAGGATCTTCGGATGGAACGCGGGATCCCCACAATCGAGCGCGATGCTGGCCATGATGTCGGAAAGCACGTCCGTCCCGGCGATCCGCTCTTTCGCAACCGGCAGCACGTCCTCTTTCCAGCCCCGGCTTTCCGCGATCCGGAACCAGGTTCCGAACACCGGCTCGGACTTCTCCTGTTTGAGCAATGCAATGATCTCGGCTTTCCGGCTGGCGGGAAATCCTTCGATGATCGCATTCCTCATCTCCCATCTGCTGATCACGTGTTCCGGCATTTTCAAAGCAAGCCCGGGAAACGCCGTCACGAACGGAGCCAGTTCGCGTGCCGTCCAGCCCTCCTCCGCTCTGGCCTGCGAAAGCACCCGGTACATCCAGCGTCCCGCCTCCGCTTCCGTGCAGCGATCCGGGTCCGGCCTGTCCTGAAGATAGGTCCTGAAAAAGCCGGTCAGATCCACATCGTTCGCGACCGGCAACTTCGGGAGATCCTTCGATTCCCTGCCGTCGGTCACCTGGATCTTGTCAGCCTTGAACACCCGCGATGCCCTTCCTTCCAATCTCATCGCGAAGACGAAGATCTTTCCGTTCGCCACATTCGACGAACCATAGAGACGGCTCATGCGTTCCAACGCCTCACGTGTGATCTGGTGCCTCGCCACGAAAAACCGGCAACCCGCCAACATGCGCGCCTCGGCTTTCCGTTCCACCGGTTTCATCCGGAAAGCGATGCCTTTGTCCGGCAGCGAAAGTACCACCGCGATCCGATCCGCCGCGTAATCGACATCCCTTTCCCCTTCGACCAGCTTCGTGAAATCGAGGCGAACTCCGGCGGAAAATCCGGACTTCAGCAGGAAAGCCGCTCCCCTGTCACTTCCCTCCATCGTTTCGCCGACCTTCAGCTCCGCGATCTTTTCATAACGGTAACGCAGCGCTTGGATCCCGGCTTCGACATCCACCGGCGCGCTCAGAATCTCGTCCGGAGGACGGACGACCTTCGTGTATCCGAAAAACGTGATCGGAAGTTGTTTCTGCTCCAGGTCGGAAACCAAATTCCCCGCGGCGGTGGGCATCGCCGCCATCAAGGCGTCTTCCTCGAACATCGCAGGAACGAATCCATTGGCGGCCGAATGAGAACCACGTTCGCCCCGGAGGCTCGCCCGGAAATCCATCTCACCTCCCGTGAAACCACCTGACAATTTGATCCCGTCACGGCTCACGACGACTCTCCCTGAAGGCCAATCGACGAAAGAACCGTCATCCAGGGTCGGGCCGATCGGCCCGCTCAATGCCTCCACCACATCCTGTCCGTTGGAAATATTGAGCAATCTCAGTTGCAGCGGCGGGTGGGGGATCGCGATTTTTTCCAGGCGGCTGTCCTGCGGAATGCCCGCATGTGCGGATTTCAACGGCTGGAACCTCAAACCAAGAAGGATCCCGCCGACGATGACCACCCATCCTGCGGCGGGCACTCCGAATGAATCACGGAACCGCCCCCTCAAAGCCACGAGGACCACCAGCCCGGCGCAGATGATCCAGTCACGCAGCCAATCCAATCCGTGCGCGCCCCACACGTCGATGCCGCCCACGGAAAGCCAGTTTTTCCTCACCAACAGGGTGCAGACGATGAAGAACAACCAGAAGCCTGTCATCCACAACGCCCATCGGCGGAACGTTCCGCACAGAACCCCGCAAAGAACCATCGACGCCAGCAGCGGCGTGAGGTTTTTCGCGGAAGCCGACACCACGTTCCATGCGGGAAAACCGTGCACCACCAGATTGACCGCCACGGCGAGTAGCACCGGCAGTGCGACGAACAGGATGGTTTCGATCGCCTTGACCGCAAACCACTCGCTTTTCCTGACAGGCCGCACCGAACACCATTTTCCGCCGGAAATACCGATCAACGCGCAGATCACGACCAGCATCGGTTTCAAAAATGAAGCGAACCACATGATGATGTCGCCTGACACCGGCATCCCTCGGAACGCCTGCTGCGGAAAGAAATCAATGGTGCTCCACAAGGACTTCCCGGGCGCATCGAGCATGCCCGCCATCCATGAAAGCCTCTCAAGATCCGCGATCCAATAAGGCGCCGCCGCCGCGGCTACGATCACCCACCACGCGACCACAGCAGGCCACAACCGGCGGAAATCGGTCTTCACGAGATATCCGATGACCTGCGCGTTCATGGCGTTGGGGCATGGGGTTCACGAACGCGGACTTTGGTCGTCCTCGCGATCGAGATGAAGATGTCGCGCAAACTCATCGCGCTGATCTCGATGTTCTCCGCATCCGGCAGCAGATGCCTGACACGGGAAGCCGTGTCACCTTTCACCGCCATGTCGACGAACTGCAGCACGCGCCCTTTCCGCGAAACCTCCACCCAGTTTCCGGGAAGCCCCGGCAACTCCGAAGTCTCGCCCGGCAAAAGCAACCTCACCTTGCGGTGCCGCGAAAGCAGCGACTCGCTTTCCTCATCGAGCACGATCTTTCCCTGCTGCAGGAAAATCACCTGGTCGACCAGCGTGTCGATCTCCGCGAGGTCATGCGACGAAATCAGCACCGACCAGCCTTCCTGTCCCGCCAACTCCAGGACACCACCAAGGAACTGATCCCTCACCAACGGATCGAGTCCGGAAAACGGTTCGTCGAGCAGTAGCAGTTCCGGCCGGTAGGACAACACGGAAACCAGCGCGGCCTTCATCCGCTCGCCGCGTGAGAGATTCGCCAGCTTCCGGTCAAGCGGCAGGCCGAACTCATCCAGCAGTTTCTTTTCAAGAGCCGTATCCCAGTTCGGATACAGCGGCCTGCACCACGCGAGGAAATGCCCGACCTTCATCCACAACGGCAGATCCATTCCTTCCGCGACATAACCGAGCCTGCGGAAATCATCCGGTGCGAGTTTCGTCGATGGCTTCCCGAGCACCCGCGCCTCACCGCTCGTCGGCCGCATCAGGTTCGCGCAGATTTTCAATGCGGTCGATTTCCCCACGCCGTTCGGTCCGAGCAGCGCGGCGATCTTTCCCGGCTCCACCTGGAAGCTCGCAAGGCTCAGCGCCCTCAATCCGCCGAAGTGTCGGCTCACATTGTCGAAATGAATGTGCGGTATCATCGGTTCAGGGTTTGGTTGAATCGTCCTTGATCACACGGCGCAGCGCCTCGGCCGCATCCGCGGGTTCGAGACCCATGCGCTCGGCTTCACGCAGCAGCGCCTCACAGGCCGGACGAAGGTGGTCGAGCAGCACGGATCGCGGGGAAACCGCCGGCTTCACCACCACCATCCCGACCCCCGGCCTCGAAGCGAGCAGCCCCGCTTCCTTCAGTTCGAGCACCGCCTTGTGCGCGGTCGTCGGGCTGATCTTCAGCTCCTGCGCCAGCGCGCGGACCGAAGGAAAGATCTCCCCGTTCCGCAGCTCGCCGGACATCACCGCCCGCCGCACCGCCAGCACGAGCTGCTCGGAAAAAGGCATGCCGTTGTCGGCGGGTTGGAAAAGGAAAGGAAGCACGGTGGTCTCGCTGTGTCTTGTGTAACAGTAACAACTGTTACACTACTGGCAAGACCTATTTCAAACGATCCTCATTGACCCCATTCCTCCGCTCCGCTCAACTGGTCCGCTATGAAGGCAAAATGGATTCTCGCGTCCGCCGTTGTCGTCCTCGCTTCATGCGAGAAACCCGCTCCGATCATCGCGGAAGCGCCGCAACGGAAAATGCCGTCACCGACAAGGATCCAGGAAACACCTTCGGAACCGGTTTCTTCACCGGCACCCAAAAATGATGCGGCCCCATCGGTCGCGAAAGCTCCGCCTGCTCCGAAAAATCCACCCGCACCTCCCGCGCCGCAACCGGTGCCCCGCCCCGGAGCACCCGAGGCCCAAGCCGTGCCGAACCAGCCCGGCTTCGTTTTCAGCCCCTTCAGCAACAAGATCGTCGATGTCCGTGAACTGCCTTCCGGCACTCTTGTCGCCGATCCGACTTACCCTCCGGAGGAAAAGAAACACTTCCGCGTTCCCTGATCTCAGGGATCGATGATGAGCTGGCTTCCCAGCATCGAACGATACGTCGGGTCCGACTCACGCAGCGATTCATGGCTGCCATCCGCGACGATCTTGCCGTGCTGGAACACCAGAATCCGATCCGCAATCGTGATGGTGCTGAAACGGTGAGCGATGATGAACGTCGTGCGGCCCTTCACCAGTTCGGCCAACGCCTGCTGGACCATCATCTCGCTTTCGGAATCGAGCGCGCTGGTCGCTTCGTCGAGGATCAGGATCGGCGCGTCTCGCAGGAACGCCCGTGCGATCGCGATCCGCTGGCGCTGGCCACCGGAAAGAAGATCTCCGCGTTCACCGACTTCGGTTTTATAACCGTCCTCCTGCTTCAGGATGAAATCATGGGCGAACGCCTTGCGCGCCGCTTCCTCGACTTCCGCGTCCGTTGCATTCAGGCGGCCGATCCGGATGTTCTCGGCGATCGATCCGGAAAACAGCGCCGGCATCTGCGGCACGACGGCGATCTGCTGCCGGAGATCCTGTTTCCGATACTGCCGGATATCGACACCATCGAGCGTGATCCGGCCTTCCACCGGATCGTAGAACCGTGGGACAAGATGGGCGAAGGTGCTTTTCCCCGCACCACTCGGTCCGACCAGCGCAATGACCTGTCCGACCGGGATATCCAGTGTGATCTGCTTCAACACCGGACCTTTTCCGTAGTCGAATGAAACGTCTTCGAAACGGATTCCTTGTTTCGGCCGGGAAATCGTCTTCGGTTCCTGGGAATCACCCAGACGATCCGGCTCGTGGAGAATGTGCTCGATCCGTTCCACCGCCGCTTCGCCCTGCTTGATGAGCGAGTGGATCATGCCGAGCTTCTTCACCGGCTCGTAAGCCATGTAGAGCGCCATGCCCAGCGTCATGAAATTTTCCAGCGTCATCCCGCCCTTCACGCCGAAGTAGAGCGCGAACGCGAAACCGGCGGACGCCACCAGCTCGATCGATGGGGAAATCGCCTGCCGGTAGCGGACGACCTTGATGCTCAGCCCGAGCATTTTCCGGACGCGTTCCTTGAACAGGGAAATCTGCCGCTGCTGGAGGTTGTAGGCCCGGATCTCAAGCGGCGATTGCAGGGACTCCGAAAGCGCGGCGGTCAGACCACCGCCCTGCTTCTGGAGCTGCTTCGCACGGGTCGCGAGTTTTTTGCCCAGCATCCGGATCAGGCTGACGCAGAAAGGCACCGTCAGCAGTGCGATGATCGCGATGAAGAAGCTCTTCTCCTTCACCGCTTGGTAGCCGAGGAAACAGACCGCCGCGACCAGCGTCGCCGGTTGCTTGATGAGATCGCTGGAAACCTGGACGATCACCTGCCGGAGCATTTCCGTGTCGCCCATCAGGCGGGCCAGCAGATCGCCGGATTTGTTCGCTTTGAAAAACGACAGCGGCAGCGACTGCAGCTTCGCGAAAAGATCGGTCCGGATGCCTTCGGAAACCCGCAGACCGACATAGGCGATGATCACCGAGTTCAAATATCCCGCCATCGAGCGGAGGAGGAAGATGAACGGGATCCAGAGGCAGGTGAAAAACAGCAGCTTGTCCCGGGAAATGGCACCGAGTTTCTCCCTCACCCATATTTCCCACCAACTGCCACCGTCACTGTTGTTGAAGAGGATCGGAAAGACGGTTTTCGCGAGAAGCGGCAGGCCCGCACCGCTCGCGGTCGCATAAATCAGGCCCGCCAGAACGCCGAGTGCGAACAATCCCAGGACGGGCTTCAGGTGCTTGTAGTAGGGACGGAACTTTTTCAAAACGCGGACCGCAGCCAAGCCCGCGTGTCGTGTGCCTACCCGGCGACGGCATCGGGCCCGAGGTGATGGTCGTGGCGCAGCGCGTGTTGCGCGACCTCGCGCCCGACCTCGAGCTCGA
>DATLIO010000147.1:0-7701 GCA_035539355.1 Luteolibacter sp. | reverse complement strand
GGTGATGCCGACGGAAGCGAGTCCGGACGTGATCCCGACGACGACAGCACCAATGGCGATGATCAATCCGGGAGCGTGGTCCATCGGCAATGGCAGCATCGGGAAAGGTTCGCCGATCCATCCTCTCACCGCCATCGCGGCTCCGGCGGCCATCGCGACCGGCAGCAGGCTGCGGGGACTGAATTCGAAAAGAAGCAACTCCACCGCGAGGAGAACTCCCGCAAGTGGGGTGCCGAAGACAGCGGTCATGCCCGCAGCCGCACCGGCCGCCAGAAGGATTTTCCGCTCCATCGCGCTGTTGGGCAGCCATTGCCCGACCAGCGAACCGATCGCCCCGCCGGTGGCGATGACCGGTCCTTCCGCCCCGAACGGTCCGCCGGTGCCGATGGACAGGGCGGTGCAGAGCGGTTTCAACAGCGCCGTTTTCAGCGGAATACGGCTCTGATTCGCCATCACCCCCTGCATGGCTTCAGGAATGCCGTGTCCGCGGATACCGGGGCAACCGAAGCGGGCGATCAGGCCGATGATCAAGCCTCCTGCGGCCGGAACAAAGATCGCCCCCCAGCCGATCGTTGCCGGGCCGGGAGCCCGTTCGGAAAATGAAAACGCTCCGTAAAAAAAGAGATTCGTGAAGAGATGGATCAGTTTCAACAGCCCGATTCCAGCGAAGGCTGAAACGGCTCCAAGGAGGATGGCGAGGGCGCACAGTCGGGTGCGTTCCGGAAAAGAACTCATGGATTTCGGGATGCGCGGCTCATTTATATCGTGTTGCGATATAAATCAAGTGCAACGGGACCGGTTGGATTCGGTGCACGGGACGCTGCTTTTATCCGGCGGGGAGACGCCGGGCTTTGAGCCTGCCGTGCTCGATCAGCTCGGGGAGAATCCGCACAAGCATGCGGTCCTTTTCACGTCCGGCTTCGGTGAGATCATCGTATGAAACGAGGTCAGGATGCTTTTTCGCGGAATTGTCGCGTTCCTCGCCGTAGGTCCATCCGTTGATCAGACGCCACGCCATCCAGCGGTAATGCTCGGAACTGGCGAACTCTTCGATCCGGCTTTCGAACTCCTTGCTGAGCGTGCTGCTGGGGACGGGTTTGCCGATCGGGGATGTTTCGAGCTCGTAACCGAGGGTTCTGAATTTCGCCCACAGATGATCGGCTGATTCACGGTTGCCGTCGCGTTCATCGGGACTCAGGGCGAGCCACGTTTTGTTGGCCGCGGGGGCGGGATTGCCGGGTTCCGGAGGAAGTTTGGCGACGCCACGGCGATACGTTTCATGGATCCGTTCCGCCATGAGATCGAGGGACAGACTGAGAACAACGTCCTCGTTCCAGATCTCACTTTCGGAGGCGAAAGGAACGATCGGTATGTTTTTCGCAAGGGAAGCTTGCCGGCGGTGCAACAGATCGCCGGGACCGTCGGGGCGGATGGTGCGGAGATAGATGCCATCGACGTCCTTGGCAGGATCCTGGCAGACATCGAGCATCATGAGGATGGTGCTGACGACCAGGGTTTCGTCTTCGATGCAGAAGATGATCGAGCAACGTTCGCCAGGAGAGAGCCCTTCGAGGAAACTGAGGTTGAGAAAGTCCGAATCCTGACAGTCGAGTTGATGGATCGTCAGGTCGCAGGTTTTCGAAAACCCCGGATGGGAACGGAGAAAAGCATCGGCAGCTTTTGCCCCGAGTTTGTCCACCACGGTGACGCCGGCTTCGCGGAGACGGACCGCTTCTTCGGGACCCAGCTCCCCGAGGGTGACGCAGACTTCCATTCCGAGGGTGGAGACATCCTTGATGATGTCGAGGACCTGCTCGAACCGCTGCGTGCCTCCACGCACACCCCGCCAGGCGGCACCCATGCAGAAGCGGGTGGAGCCGGTTTCACGGGCGGCGCGGGCGCGTTCCATGATCTGTTCCTTTTCCATCAGACGCTCGATCTGGACGCCCGAGTTGTAACGGGCCGATTGCGCGCAGTAGGAACAGTCCTCGGAGCAGCCGCCGGTTTTGATGGAAAGCAACGTGCAGAGCTGGACTTCAGCTTCCGGCCAATTGGTTTCGTGGACTTCGCGCGAACGCTTGATGAGTTCGAAGAACGGGAGATCGTGAAGGGCCTGGAGTTCGGAAAGAATCATGTGTGAAGAAGAAAAGGGATCAGGGAATCAGCGGACCCAGCTGCCGTTGACGGCGGGCATCTTGCCTTGGCCGACGACCGTGTAGGTGGTTGGTCCTTTGGCTCCCTCGAGAGGAATGCCGATGGAGCTTTTCCAAACCTTGCTCATGCTTTCGCCGGTGTGGCAGCCCCAGCTTTTGCAATAGGCGTTGCTGGCGAACACGGAGGATTTGATCCGCGAAAGATCGCGTTCATGGACCCATTGGGTTGAGACGGCCATGATTTCGCTGCCGTAATCGAGCATGAAAGCGTGGCGGTTGGAATGACCGAAAAAGTCGAAGGTCTGGATCGAACCGCGGGGGCGTGAGTTGATCGCACGGATGAGATCTCCGCCTCCCTGGACCCAGATGAGAGTGGCGCGGCGTTTGGCCGCCTGCTCGGCGATCCATGAGGTGTAGGGCTTGCCGTCCTCGCGGCCGCGGGCCTGATAACTTGGCTGATAGACCATCCAGACGATGGGGGCGTCCGAGCCATAAGCCTGGCGGACTTCGGCCATGCGGAGGGTGGAAGCGCGGACGAAGTTCGCCCACCAGCGGTCGTGCTGATCGTCCGTCACACGGTAGTCCTCCCATTTCCGCAGTGCGGGGCCACCCGTGACGATGACATGTTCCGCGGAGGCGAAGCCTTGAAGCAGCAGAACGAGAAGGATGGCGAGCCGCGCGAGCGATTTCATGTGGCGGAGGCTACGGGGGATCAAGCCGGGAGACAAGAGGGAAGAGGGGCTGGCGCGCAATGCATTCGTATGAAGATCTCCGGTCGTTTCCATGCTGGAAAACAAGAAACCCGGCTCGAAGAACCGGGTTTCCTGGGGAAGGATATGAAATCCGGGAAATCAGGCAGGGGTCCCGTTTTTGATGATGTCGAGGAAGCTCTGTGGTTCAAGGGCGGCACCGCCGATCAGCGCTCCGTCAATGTCCGGCTGCGCCATGAGTTCCGCGGCGTTGCCGGGTTTCACGCTGCCGCCGTATTGGATGCGGATCTTGCCGGCGGCGTCAGCTCCATAGAGCTCGGCGATCACCGAGCGGACGAACGCGTGGGCATCCTGGGCTTGTTCCGAAGTCGCGGTGACGCCGGTGCCGATCGCCCAGACGGGCTCATAGGCGAGGACGATTTCCGCGAGATCCTTTTCCGAGATGTCCTTGAGACCGCCGGTGATCTGGGTGCGGAGAACGCTTTCCAGATTTCCGGCTTCACGCTCGGCGAGGGTCTCACCGATGCAGAAGATCGGCTTCAGGTTCGCTTCGCGGGCCTTCTTGATCTTGGCGTTGATGATCTCATCCGTCTCTCCGTAGATCGATCGGCTCTCGCTGTGACCGAGGATCACGTAGTGAACGAAGAACTCGCGGAGCATCACGACGCTGACTTCACCGGTGTAGGCACCGGAATCGAACTGCGAGCAGTTCTGTGCCGCGATCTGGATCGCATGGGCGTTCTGGACGGCGGTCGCGGTGTGAAGCAGGTCCGCCAGTTTCGCGAGGGAAACGAATGGCGGAGCGATCACGATTTCGCTGTTGAAGTTCGAACCCTGGAGTTTCGAGAGGAAGCTTTTCACGAAGTCCTCCGTCTCGGAAGGACCTTTGTTCATTTTCCAGTTCGCGGCGAAGATCGGTTTGCGGTTCATACGTTGTCTTGTGAGCGGGGATTTTTCAGACGATCGGGGGCGTGAAATATTCAATCAGGCGTCGGTCAGTGCAGCGACACCCGGGAGGACCTTGCCTTCGAGAAGCTCGAGGGACGCGCCGCCGCCGGTGGAGATGAAGGTCATCTTGTCGTCGAGACCGAACTTGTTGACCGCGGTGACCGAATCTCCGCCGCCGACGATCGTGACGCCGGTGTTGGCGGCCATGGCTTCGGCGATGGCACGCGTGCCTTTGGCGAAGCTTTCGAGTTCGAACACACCCATCGGGCCGTTCCAGATGATGGTTTTGGCTTTGGCGACTTCCGCGACGAATTCGTCGATGGCGACGTCACCGATGTCGATGCCTTCCCAGCCGTCCGGGGTTTCGCCACCCTGGCCGTAGACGCCGGAGGTCTTGGTTGCGGCACCTTCCTTGAACTCCTGCGTGATGCGGGTGTCGGCGGGAAGGAGGAAACGGACGCCCTTGGCTTCGGCCTGGGCGAGGATGTCGAGGGCGAGATCCAGCTTGTCGGCTTCGACGCGGCTGCCGCCGGTGTTGTAGCCTTGGGCCTTGCGGAACGTGTTGGCCATCGCGCCGCCGATGAGGAAGGCGTCGGCTTTTTCCATCAGCTTGGTGATGACCTGGATCTTGTCGGAAACCTTCGCGCCACCCATGATGACGAGGAAGGGTTTCTCCGGGTTCTCCAGTTTGCCGACGAGGTATTCCAGCTCGCGGTCGAGCAGGAAGCCCGAGGCGCTCTGGGAAACGAAATGGGTGACACCTTCGGTCGAGGCGTGGGCGCGGTGGGCGGTGCCGAACGCGTCGTTGACGAAAATTTCAGCGGAACCGGCGAGGGCTTTGGCGTATTCCTTGTCGTTCGCTTCCTCCGCAGGATAGAAGCGGGTGTTTTCAAGGAGAAGGACTTGGCCGGGTTGAAGGGCGGCGCGCAGGGCGGCGACTTCCTCACCGATGCTGTCCGGAGCCAGTTTCACTTCCTGTCCGAGAATTTCGGAAAGGCGGGCGGCGGCGGGAGCGAGCGAGTATTTCGGTTCAGGTCCGCCTTTCGGACGGCCGAGGTGGGAACAGAGAACGAGTTTCGCGCCACCGGCGAGGAGGTGCTTGATCGATGGAACGGCACCTTGGATGCGGGTGTCATCGGTGATGGCACCGTTCTCAAGAGGAACGTTGAAATCCACACGCATGAGGACTTCCTTCGCATTGACGTCGAGATCGCGGATCGAGAGTTTGGCCATGGGCGGGGAATCCCGCCTCAGAGCGGCCCCGCTGTCAAGTCATGCTCATCTCCGGATGCCAAGAAAACGCTCGGGATTCACGTCGTTAATTCCCAGGTGCGGGATCCTGGGAAAAACGCTCATACTGCGCACGGATCATGGGGTCCATCGGGGCGAAATTCACGGCCTGGGCGGACGAACGCAATGCGGCCTTGCGGTCGCCTTTCGCAAAAAGCACTTCCGCCATGGTGTCGAGATAGGCGGCTTGGTCCGGGTTGAGCCGCAACGCTTCCGTCGAATGCTTGTAGGCTTCGTCGAGATTCCGGGAGGCGCGGGATCCGAGCCAGGCGGTGCCGTTGTGGAGCCGATGGGAGAGGGGGTAGGCTTCCGAAAGTCCGGAGTAAATTTTCCACGACTTCGCGAAATACTCGTCGTGCTCCTTGATGAGCCCGGCTTTGCGCAGTGCGGGGAAAAACAGGTCCGAGAGAACTCCTCCGCTCGGATAAAGACGATGGCACCGGCCGATGAGGTCGAGCGCCCGGGGGCGATCGGTTTCAAGAAGCGCGAGCGCCCGGGGGAGATCGACGCGAAGCCGGCAATCGAGCAGGTTCGAAGGGGGCTGGCCTGCCGAACCCTGCAGGCCGCTGTTCCGGATCGCGAAGGCTTCGGCAAGGGAGGCGGCTTCCTTCCACCGGCCTTTGGCGAGTAGGTCCTCGGCATACTGGTGAAGATAGCTTTCGTAGGCATCGAGACTCGGAGGTGCCTCCAGCGCGGCGCGAGCGAGCCAAAGGGAGGCCCGTTCCCGATCTCCTCCGAACGCGTAACCCTGCGAATTGCGGATGCAGGTGAACCAATCTCCCAGCGCCAGTTTCTCGGCCCATTGGTCATGAATGGCGGCATCCTGTTCCTTGCCCGCGCGCCTGAGGCTGGAGGCCAGATAGGAATGGAGGTAGAACATCGAGGTCGGATTGTCCTCGTTGTCGTCGTTTTCCAGAGCTTTGCGGAAAATGGCGGCGGCTTCCTCCCAACGGTTCTGGCAGGAAAGCTGGAGTGCGGTGAGGCCGATGTAACTTTCCGTCGGTTCCTGATCCTCACGTTCCGACGGCACCAAGGCGTCCCGGACTTTCAAGGCGTTCGCGGCATCCCCGGGGCGTCCCGGCAGCGCGGAAACGTCGGTGACGAATCCGATCCGCTTGAGGCGCCGAACTTTTTCGACCGCATTTTTTGCCTGATCGACGGTTTTCCACGCGAGATCCAACCAGCGCCGGCCGAGCCGGTCCGGATCGTCGCTGTATTCCAGCAGGCCCAACATCCCGTCGAACCGGTCGACCAACGAGGCCGCGGGATCGAGCTCCGGCATCCAGTCCCACCATTGCATCGCAAGTTCGTCGTCCTCGAACGCGGTTGCGACGAGCGTCCGCCAGTTTTCAGCGTTCTCCGCCGACCATTTCGCACCGATGTTGCGGGCGAGGGTGGTGGAAACGCGGCCGTTGTTGCCTGAGAAAAGGCGGCCCAGGAATGTCAGGAATTCGTCCTGGTCGTCCGCCGCCAGCTTGAGCAGCGGCTTTTCAAAGGCGGAAGTCAGTTCGGAGTGCATGCCGAACTGATCCATGAGCCCGGCGAGCAGGATCAACTCTTCGAACGCTTTCGTGGACTCCTGCTGGACCTGTGGGTTGTCCTCGCGCCTCGGATCGAGGTAGCTTTCGAAACGCTTTTCAACCCAACCGTTGTAGTCGGGCTTTTTCGGATCCAGCCCCAATGCGGAAAGCGCGTCTTCCACCCGTTCGTAGTTGGAATAGTAAGCGGCGGCTTCCAGCGAGGAGGATCTCAGCATCGTGGACTCGCCGAGCGAAGGCTCACCGAGCAGGAAAAGCAGATTCGCCGCCGCCACGCGGGCTTCATCGTCACGTGCGTCCATGATGCCCCGCAACACCGGCGCGATCGTTTTGGCGGAGAACTCTTTTTCCTTCCCGCTCCATTGGCCGATCATGATGTCGAGATACAGCGTGCGAATGGCATCGGCGCCGTCCTTTTCCCTGCGGAATTTCAACCAGGGCAGAGCGTCGCCGTTGAAAAGGGACATCGCCGAGGAAAGTTGCTCGTCACCCGCCTCCTCCGCCGCCTTTGAGGCGGAAATCGTGTCGCCCTTCGCCCGGGCGAGGGCGGCCCTCCATTCGGGCGGGCCGTTCTTCGCTTTTTCGATCTCGTCGTCGAGAATCCCGACGCCACGGCAGAACGCGGCCTGGCTCATCAGTGATTGCGGATCGCGCGGCGCCATTTCCAGATACTCGCGGGCTTCCGCCGGTTTGTTTTCGAGAAGCTTTTCCCGTGCCCCGATGACGGCCGCCATGTGGGCCATGCCGCGGAGGTCTTCCAGGACCTGCGGATCCGTTTCCGCGGAAAGCAGCTTCAACATCTGGTGCCAGCCGCGGAGCCTTGCGATGTCCCGCATGATGTCCGCCCGGTCGTGGCGGTTCGCTTTCATGTAGCGCTCGACCAGTTCGATCACCCGGGGGTTGGTGTCCGGGGTGATGAAATGCTCGATGTTCCGGATCAACAGCGACGCGCGGAACGCCGCTTCCGGATCGTCTCCCGCCGCCGCCGCGCGCAATCCATCGAGCACCTTGTCGCCCAGTTCCCAGAGCTTGCGGCTCGCTTTTTCCCTGGCCGCATAGCTG
>DATLIO010000146.1:0-3045 GCA_035539355.1 Luteolibacter sp. | reverse complement strand
TTCCTGACCCGTTTCCAAGGCAGCGGCCGTTACACGACCGCGCTCGAGCGCCAGGCTGAGATCGCCCACGCCGCCGCGAGTGGCCAGGTGAAATCCGGTTTCCTCGTCATCAAGTCGAAACTCGCGACCGACAAGGTGGTCGAGATGCTCGGCCAGGTCCGCGACAACGCGCCGCGTTCCAACACCGCCGCCAAGGCCCAGTTCGCGATCGGCGAAGTTTACGAAGAGAAAAACAAGCACAAGGAGGCGATCGCCGCCTACCGCCAGCTGGTCCGCGACCAGCCTGACAGCTCGCTCGCTCCGGAAGCCCTCTTCCGCGTTGGGGTCATCCTCACCAACCAGGCCGAGGAAGGAAACCAGAACCGCGCGAACATTGATTCCGCGCGCGAGGCTTTCAACGACTACCTCATCCAGTATCCCGGCCACTCGAAGAATGCGGAAGCCCGCCGCAAACTCTCATCCCTCGGCGGACGCGAAGTCGAGCGCACCTTCGAAACCGCCGAGTTCTATTACAAGACCGGCAAGTTCGAATCCGCGAAGATCTACTACCGCGACGTGCTCAAGCAGGCCGGCTACGGAAAACTGCATGACGCCGCCAAGGCCCGCCTGAAAGAGATGGGCGAGTGAGTTTCTCCACCTTCAAGTTTCCATGAGACTTTCCTTTCTCGCCGCCATTCCCGCCCTGTTCCTCGTTTCCTGCGCCGGTTACCAGCTCGGCGGTGTGAAACCGGCCTCGCTGGCCAACGTCAAGACCATCGCCATCCCGATGGTCGCCAACGAAACCCAGCACCCGCGTGCGGAAGCGATCGCGACCTCCGCCATCGCCGCCGCGCTCACGCAGGACGGAACCTACAAACTTGGATCGACGGGCAACGCCGATGCGGTCCTTGAAGCGCGGCTGACTTCGATCGAGTACACGTCGATCCGCGGCAGCCGTCTCGATTCCCTGCTTCCGGAAGAACTGCACAACCGGGTGACGATCTCGTGGGAGCTGAAAGATGGAACCGACCGGACCAAAGTCCTCGCTTCCGGGCGCTCGTCGGGACGCAGCCAGCTGTTTGTCGATCCCAACCTCCAGACCGCGAGGAACAACGCGCTTCCGGACGCGCTCGAGCGCGCGGGTGAGTCCCTCGTTTCGACGCTGGCGACAGGTTACTGAACTTTTTCCGGAACACCGGATAGGCATGCGAAATTCGGTTTCGTATGTCAGTCGTCTCTTCGTCCCCTCTCCGCGCGGCCGCCGCCGCCATCGTCGCCTTTCCGTCGTTCGCCGGTGCCGCACTGGTCAGCATCGATTTCGAAACCGCCGGCGACTTCGCCAATAATTTCCGCGCCACGTATGATCCCACGGAGACAACCACCTCCCAGGGATCGGGATACCTCAGCACGAACGCGACGGCCTTGAACAGCGGCACAACCGTGTCCGAAACGTACATCTACGACACGACGCCCGAAAGCTCCGCGGTCCAGAGCACGTTCAGCGGACCGGTGACGATCTCTTTCGATCTCCGTGCGGCGCAAACGAACGCCTCGTTCGGAATCTATATCGTCAACACCGCCGAAACGGCTGGAACAGCGGGTCATCGACTCGCGCTTTTCAATCTGACGAGCGGAGCGACCGACCGCATCCGTTTCTTCTCCACCTCGTCCATCACCAACGCCAACGTGGGTACGATGGTCCACGACAGCACCGCGACGCTTTCGGTCACCGAGCCGGGCGCCGGTTTCGTCAACGCGAGCCTCGTTTACAGCCAGGGAGCGAACAGCAGCGCTATTTTCAACTACACGATCAATGGCGTGAGCACCGGGGACATCAACCTTGGTAACAACACCTACATTCCGAACTTCGAGATCGGCATCCGTCTTTACGACGCCAGCGTGGGTGGAGGCACCTCGGACATCGATAATTTCCAGGTCATTCCGGAGCCGGCCTCGTTGGCGCTGATCGGTTTGGCTTCGGCCGGTTTCTTCGTCCGCCGGCGCCGTTGAATGCAACTGGTGAAAGTATCCCACTTTCGGGGGATTTTCTTGAAAGGGGCGCACCGCTGCTTCTGTAGTGGAGCGACCTCTTTTTCCCCATGTCCACTCCTTCCGCCGCTGAATCCCAGCGCGAACTCGAAATCAACCCCGCGGACGTCGCCGCCTGCCGGGAAACCTACGCCGCCATCCAGAACGAACTCGCGAAGGTCATTGTCGGCCAGAGCAAGGTGGTGGAGGAAATCCTGATCTCCATTTTCACGAAAAGCCACGCGCTGCTGGTCGGCGTTCCGGGCCTCGCGAAAACGCTCCTCATCTCGACGCTGGCGGACACGCTGAAAATGTCGTTCCGCCGGATCCAGTTCACGCCGGACCTGATGCCTTCCGACATCACCGGCACGGAGGTCATTTTCCAGGACCCGGTCACCGGTGAGAAACAGTTCAAATTCCTCCAAGGGCCGCTGTTCTCGAACATCGTCCTTGCTGACGAAATCAACCGGACTCCGCCGAAAACCCAGGCCGCGATGCTTGAGGCGATGCAGGAGCGCCGCGTCACCGTCGGTGGCGTGACCCGCGATCTGCCGGCTCCGTTTTTCGTCCTCGCGACGCAGAACCCGCTCGAACAAGAGGGGACCTATCCGCTTCCCGAAGCGCAGCTCGACCGTTTCATGTTCCTCATCCACGTCGGTTATCCCGATGCCGATGAAGAACTGCAGGTCATGAAACGCGGCACCGGCGGCAAGGGTGAGAAGCCCCAGGCCGTCCTCGATGGCGATGCGATCATCCGTCTTCAGGAAATCGTCAAGGCGTTGCCCGTCGCCGATCATGTTTTCCGCTACGCCCGCGACATCGTCCGCTGCACCCGTCCGAAAGAGGAAGGCGCGCTCGACTACTGCAAACAGTATCTCAGCTTCGGCGCCGGCCCGCGTGCCAGCCTCAGCCTGCTCATGGCGGCCAAGGCGCACGCGCTGATCAATGGCCAGGTGTACGTCGGTTGCGAAAACGTCGCCGCCGTCGCGCCATCGATTCTCCGCCACCGCATTGCGCCGAATTTCTCGGCTCAGAGCG
>DATLIO010000145.1:0-5612 GCA_035539355.1 Luteolibacter sp. | reverse complement strand
CCGACCAACCCGGCCGCAGCATCAGCGCCAGTCCGGCTCCCGCGAGCACCACGTTCGAAACGCACGACAGCCATCCCAGCGGCTGCAGGATGGTCGAGTACGACGCAAGCAGTAGTCCGAGCACCGCCGTCGCCTTCGCGTTGCGCGCCAGCGACACCCCGACGATCAGCCCCGCCGCCCCGAGCAGGAACACCGCCGCCAACACCGGACTGTCGATCACCTTCAGCCGCGCCACGTGGTGGGATGCAAAGGTGCAGTAGTAGAAAAACGAAAGCCCGCCCGCCAGAATCACCTCGCCGGGTTTCTTCAATGATGTCCCCGCAACCAACCGTCGTCCGGTTTCGACCAATGCCCCGGCACAGAGGAACAACCCGAAGAGACGCACACCGTTCGGCATCTCGCGGATCCAGTTCCTGTAGGCGAAGTTCCCCAGCAGGACCAAGCCCGTCAAAAGCAGCACCACGCCGAACCTCACCAGCCACACCCTTCCCAGCTGCATTTCAAAACCCTCGTCCTTCTCAACGACCGGCGGAGGGGTCGGTTTCACCGTCACCGGGGCTTTCACTGCCACCGGCAACGGAGGCGGCACGATGACCGGTTTCGGCTCCTCGACCACCGGAACGCTCTCCGGCTTCACCGGTTCCGGAACCACCGTTTTCCGGGAAGGCAGTTGTGCCTCGATCCCGGCGATCTGCTCGCGCAATGACTGGATCGCCGCCCGTTGTTCGTCCGCCAGAGCATTCAACCTTGCCTGCAAGGCTGCGAGCTGGCTCCCCAACGCCTCGGGTCCTTCGGATTCCATGAACCCGTTTCTAAGCCGGATCCGCACTGTTTAAAAAGCGCTTTCCTCTCCCCTTCTTCGCTTTCTCATCGAATTCTCATTCAACCTGCCCCATCATGTGCCATCGGAACCCATGCGCTGCCTGCTGATCGAAGACTACCCTCCCCTGCTCCGCAACATCTCGGAATGCCTCGCAGAAGAAGGCTTTGTCGTCGATGCAAGCGCGACCGGTGACGAAGGCCTCTGGTTCGCCCGGAACCACCGCTATGACACCATCATCCTCGACATCATGCTTCCCGGGGTCGATGGCCTCACCATCCTGAAAAATCTCCGCACCCTGCAGGACAAAACCCCCGTCATCATCATCAGCGCCCGCGATTCCCTCTCCCACCGCGTGGAAGGTTTGAACTCCGGCGCCGACGATTATCTCGTGAAACCTTTCGCCCTCGTCGAACTCGTCGCCCGGGTCCGCGCGCTCGTCCGCCGCCGCTACGACCATGAATCCGGCATTCTGAAAATCGGCGATCTCACGATCGATTGCACCGCCCGGAAAGTCATGCGCGATGACGAGGAAATCTCACTCACCCGCCGGGAGTACCATCTGCTCGAATACCTCGCCATGCGCGCGGGCCAACCCGTCAGCCGCACCGACATCTGGGAACACGTCTACGAAGACCAGACCGGCGGCTCCAGCAATGCCGTCGATGTCTACATCGGCTACCTCCGCAAAAAACTCAACGCGGGAGGTCGGCCAGAACTCATCCACACCCGCCGCGGCCACGGTTATCTTCTCGCCGTTCAGGCGCCATGAAACATCCGTCCATCCGCCTCCGCTTGATGACCGGCACCGGCCTTCTGGTCGCCATCACCCTCTTCGCCGCGAATTTCCTCATCTACGATTCCACCCGCAGGACGCTGCTGCAGGAAATCGACCGCCAGCTCCTGCAAAGCGCGTCCCTGCTCGCGAAATCCGCCGAGCTCGAAGCCACCAGCCTCGACTACGAATGGCAGGAAGCCATGAAATCCGCCGGCGCGACCGAAATCGACGGCGTGTTCTGCTTCTGGGATCTGACGACAGGACGCGTCACCAAGTCACCCGAACTCGGTGAGCGTGACCTGCCTCTTTTCCATGGCAAACTGAACCAACCGCGTCTCGGTGACTTCGTGTTCAAGGACGGCCGCAAAGCCCGCATCGTCGGCCTCCTCCACTATCCGTTCACCGACCATGAATCGATCGAACTCGCCGCGACCATGGGAAAAACCCTGCGCGTCGAGGATCATCCGCAGGTCGTCGTCTGCGCCCGCGAAACCGACTCACTCACCGAACGCCTCGCACGCCTCCGCGAGCTGCTCCTGCGTTCCACTCTGGTGACGCTGCTTGCGATCTGGGGCGCCATTTTCGCCATCTCCACCTGGTGCCTGCGGCCCATCCGCGAGCTGAACGAAAATCTGCTCAAACGTTCCGAAAGCGAAATCCCGTCGACCACTCCGATTCCCGAAAAGCTTCCTTCCGAACTGCTCGGGCTCGCCGGCACGTTCAACACCGCGCTCGACCGCGTCGAAAAATCCCGCAACCGCGAGAAGGAATTCGCGCTCCACGCCGCCCACGAACTCCGCACCCCCGTGGCGGGAGTTTATGCCACGCTCGAACAAGCCGTCCTCCGCCCGCGGGAAGCCAACGATCTCACCAGCCGCATCCATTCGGCGTTGGGCATCCTTTCCGGCATGCGCGTGACGCTCGACAGCCTCATGCGGCTGGCCCGTCTCCGGGGAGGTCTGGAAAAATCCATCCACAGCCAGTTCGATCCCCTCGAATGCATCCATGACTCGTTGGGCGGCTCGGAAACCGGAGTCAAGGAGCGGCATCTCAACATCCGGACCGATTTCCCCGGACAAACCGCTCCGCTCACCGGCGATCCCGGTTTGTTCCGGATCCTCGTCACCAATCTGATCGAAAACGCGATCCATCACGCACCGCCCGGAAGCGTCATCGAACTCTCCGCGTCCTCCACGGAAAACACGTTCCTTTTCCAGATCGCCAACCCCTGCGAGTCCATCACCCGGGAGGAAATCGAACGCTGGTTCGAGCCGTTCCAGCGCGGATCGAAAACCAAGACCGAAGAAGCCGGACATGCCGGCCTTGGACTCAGCCTCGCAAAGGAAGCAGCGACCATGCTCGGCGGAAAACTCCGCGCCGAACTGACGGGCCGGTCGAAAATCCATTTCTCCATCGAGATTCCCCGCTGAAAATCAGGGCTATCATCAATTTCTCATCCTCGGTGGCATAAACAGGTGGCCGATGACCCCGCCCGCCATTCTTCCCAAGCGGAACACCCTCCACTTCCTCATCGGCACCGCGGCCCTCATCGTGGCCATCCGGATCGTCCTTCTGATCTTCGCCCCCCATCAGGATCCATCGGAAGCCCGCTACGCGGAGATTTCCCGCAAGATGGTGGAGACCCACAACTGGATCACGCCGCAGCATGATTATGGCGTGCCTTTCTGGGCGAAACCTCCGCTCTCGATGTGGATGTCCGCCACCGGCATCCGCATGTTCGGCGCCAACGAATTCGGCTCCCGCATCTTCATCTTCATCGCCGCGATCGCCGTGCTCGCCCTCGTCGCGAAAATGGCATCACGGGAATGGTCCCGGCAAAGCGGAATCGCCGCCGCGTCGATCCTGATGGGAATGCCGCTGTTCTTCTATTGCTCCGCCGCGGTCATGACCGATCTGCCGCTTCTTCTCGGCACCACCCTTGCGATGGCCGGATTCCATTTCTGCCTGAAAAACCAATCGAAAGGCTGGGGCTACGCGTTCTTCATCGGACTCGCGATCGGGTTACTTGCGAAAGGTCCGCTCGCACTGGTGATCGCCCTCCCACCGGTCGCCGGATGGACACTCATCACCCGTAACTGGCGCAAAGTGGGAACATCCATCCCCTGGATCACAGGCATCCTCCTCATGCTCGCGCTTTCCGTCCCGTGGTATGTCGCGGCGGAAATCCGGACGCCCGGCTTCCTCAACTATTTCATCCTCGGGGAACACTGGCACCGGTTCTTCGACAGCAGTTGGAAAGGCGACCTCTACGGTAAGGCCCACGCCGCATCCCCCGGAATGATCTGGGTGTTCCTGATCGCGGGATCATTCCCATGGTGCCTCGGGCTGCTCACCCTTCCACTCCGCGGCTGGAAATCCAGCAAGGCATGGATGATGGAGAACCAGGCGATCGGCCTTTACCTGCTTCTCTGGTTCGTGTGGCCGATCGCATTCTTCACTCCTGCGAAAAATGTCATCGCGACCTATCCGCTGCCAGCACTGCCCGCCGCCGCACTCCTGATCGCCGGCCTCGCCCACCGCAGGCAGACGGAGGCTCCGGCCATGCGGTTCGATCCCCTTCATCCCGCATTCGGATCGATCGGCCTCGCCCTCGCCGCCGTCGCATTGACCGTCACGCTCGTTTTCCCCCAGAAATCGCCCAAAGGTTCGGAAAGGGCGCTCGTCCGGTGCTTCTTCACGGAGTGCGAACCCGGCGACCGCCTCATCTACTACGGACACCGTAAGTATTCCTCGGAATTCTATTCCGCCGGCACCGCCGCCAACACCCGCTCGGCCGACACCCTGGAGGCCCAGCTCGATCTCCCGGGAAAACTCTACGCCGCGATGACCCCGTCCGCCTACCTGCGCCTCCCCTATGGAATCCAGCACCGGTTCCGGCTCCTCGGATCCTTCGCCGGCACCCCCTCCCTCTACCGCGAATCCTCTCCCGACGAACACCTTGAAGTTTCCTCGAACTGACCGGCACATGCACACCCAGGAAAAAACAGCACGGCCGGAACCGGCCGGAAAAACGACCCGTCCATGGATCACCTGCGTGGTCCCCGCCTACAACGAGGCGGAAGGCATCGCGGATTTCATCACGGCTCTCTGCTCTTATCTCGCGGGCGTCACGAACCGATACGATGTCATCATCGTCGATGATGGCAGCCGCGATGACACCAGCCTGAATGTCATCGCCGCCTCCGGAGGACTGCCTGTCCGACTGCTCGCGCTTTCGCGGAACTTCGGCAAGGAAGCGGCCATCGCCGCCGGACTGGCCGAGGCCTGCGGCGAAGTGGTCGTCATCATGGATGCGGACTTCCAGCATCCGGTCGCCACCATCGGTGAATTCATCGACCGCTGGCAACAGGGCTACGACATGGTCTACGGAGTCCGCTCGGATCGCCGCACGGACTCCCCCGTCCGCCGTCATCTCAGCCGCTGCTTCTACCAAATGCTCAGCCGGGGTGCATCGGTCGACATCCCAGCCGATGCCGGCGATTTCCGCCTGCTCGATCGCAGGGTCGTGGCCGCGCTCCGTCAGCTTCCCGAAAGCGGGAAATTCATGAAGGGCCTCTACAACTGGGTCGGCTTCAACAAGACCGCCGTCACGTTCGACTGCGGGGAACGGCTCGCCGGAACATCGAAGTTCAATTTCCCGAAACTCTTCGACCTCGCGATGACCGGGCTCACTTCGTTTTCGTCCTTCCCCCTGCGCATCTGGGTCGGCATCGGCTCTCTCGTCTCGGCGTTCTCCATTTTCTACGCGATCTACATCATCCTCCGCACGATGATTTCCGGAAGCGACGTCCCAGGTTGGGCCACGCTCATCGTTGCCGTCAGTTTTCTCGGAGGAGTACAGCTTCTGTCGATCGGCCTGCTCGGCGAATACGTCGCGAGGATCTTCACCGAAGTGAAACGCCGGCCGAACTACCTGATCGCCGAGCGCCACGGATTCCCCAACGAAAATCCCGCGGAATGAACCGGACCCTCGCAGGCATCATCCGCTTCGGC
>DATLIO010000144.1:0-4156 GCA_035539355.1 Luteolibacter sp. | reverse complement strand
CCCCACACCTCACACGCAAAGCCATGAGCTCACGCCGCACTTTCCTCAAAGGCATCGCCGGAACCCTCGCCATGCCGAGCCTCGCTTCGCTGGCAAAAGCAGCGCCAGCAGCCGCGGCCGCAGCATCCCCGACCCGCCTCGCCTTCGTTTACATCCCGAACGGTGTGAACCTCGATCTGTGGCAACCGAAGGGCGCGGAGAACATTTCCGATTCGCTCTCCCCGCTTTCAGGACTGCGCGACCAATTCTCCGTGATGCGCGGGCTCGACCACAAGCACGCCAACTCGAACGGCGACGGCGGCGGCGACCACGCCCGCGCGAACGCGACGTTCCTCACCGGCGTGCAGGCCCGCAAGACATCGGGCGCTGACATCCGGCTCGGTGTTTCGGTCGACCAGATCGCCGCCCAGCAACTCGGCCATCTCACCCGCCTGCCTTCGCTCGAGCTTTCCACCGACCCACCCCGCCGTTCCGGCAACTGCGATTCGGGTTACTCGTGCGCCTATCAATTCAACCTCGCCTGGCGCGGTGAAGCGACGCCGGCTCCGGCCGAACGCGATCCGCGTCTGGTCTTCGAAAAAATGTTCGGCTCCGGCGATCCGAAGGAAGATTCGCGCCGCCGCCTGCATCAGAAGAGCGTGCTCGATTTCGTCCTTGATGACGCGAAGCGCATGAACGGCCGCATCGATACCGCGGACAAGGCGAAGCTCGATGAATATCTCACTTCCGTCCGCGACGTGGAACGCCGCATCCAGCAGGCCGAGAAATTCCGCACCGAAGCTCCGGAACATCTCCGTCCGAACGGCATCCCCGAAACCTACAAGGACCACATCCGCACCATGTATGACATGATGGTTCTCGCTTTCCAGACGGACAGCACCCGCGTCGCCACCTATCTCCTCGCCCACGACGGATCGAACCGGACCTTCGGTGAAATCGGCGTCACCGACGCGCACCACCAGCTTTCCCACCACCGCGGTGATCCTGAGATCCTCAAGAAGATCGCGGCGATCGACAAATTCTACGTCGAGCAGTTCGCCTACTTCCTCGACAAGATGCGCGCGATCAAGGAAGGCAACGGCACCTTGCTCGACCATTCGATGATCGTCTACGGCGGCGGCATCGCCGACGGCAACCGCCACAACCACAACGACCTTCCGCTCCTGCTCGCGGGTGGCGGCAGCGGCACCTTGAAACAAGGCCGCGTCATCCAGGCGGAAAAAGGCACGCCGATGACGAACCTCTACCTCTCGCTGCTCGACCGCATGAACGTGAAAGCCGAGAAAATCGGTGATTCGAACGGCAAATTCGAGCAGATTTCGTAATATCCGGAGATCCCGCGCTAAACTAACTGAAATGTTAGTTTCCTTCATGGCGCGTCGTTTTTCCTTCCGCTCCACCATTGGCACCACCACGCTCCGAAACTCCGAATTTCAACGTATGAAACAGCAAACCCGAAAACTCCTCGTTCCCTTCGTCGGGCTGAGTCTCATGACCCAGTTGTCCGCCGAAGAATACGATCTCGTCATCTACGGCGGCACTTGTGCGGGCGTCATCTCCGCCGTGCAGGCGAAAAAGATGGGCAAGACCGCCATCATCGTCGCTCCTGAAAAACACCTCGGCGGACTTTCCTCCGGCGGACTCGGTTTCACCGACACGGGCAACAAGGCCGTCATCGGCGGACTTTCCCGCGACTTCTATCATCGCATCTACAACCACTACCAGAAGCCCGAAGCATGGAAGTGGCAGAAGAAGGACGAATACGGCAACAAGGGCCAGGGCACTCCCGCCATGGACGGAGAGAACCGCACCATGTGGATCTTCGAACCCTCCGTCGCCGAAGCTGTCTTCGAGGACTATGTGAAGGAATTCAACATCCCCGTCGACCGCGACCAGTGGCTCGACCGTGAGAAAGGCGTGAAGAAGGACGGCACGAAGATCACCGGGATCACCACGCTCAGCGGCAAGACCTACTCGGGCAAGATGTTCATCGACGCCACCTACGAAGGTGACCTCATGGCCGCCGCGAAAGTCGACTACCACGTCGGCCGCGAAGCCAACAGCCAGTATGGCGAGGAGCACAACGGCATCCAGGTCGGCGTGCTGCATCACCGCCACCACTTCGGCGTGCTGAAGGACCCGATTTCAGCCTACGTCGTTCCTGGCGATCCGAAGAGCGGCGTGCTTCCACGCGTCAACCCGAACCCTCCGGGCAAGCTCGGTGAAGCGGACAAAGGCGTGCAGGCTTACTGCTTCCGCATGTGTCTCACCGACCACGAACCGAACCGCATTCCGTTCAAGAAGCCGGCGAACTACGATCCGAAGCAATACGAACTGCTCGCCCGCACCTATGAAGCCGGCTGGACCGAGACTTTCGGAAAGTTCGACCCGATCCCGAACCACAAGACGGACACCAACAACCACGGTCCGTTCAGCACCGACAACATCGGCTACAACCACGAGTATCCGGACGCTTCCTATGAAAAGCGGAAGGAGATCATCCAGGAGCACGTCGACTACCAGCAAGGCTGGCTCTGGTTCGTCCAGAACGATCCCCGCGTGCCTGAAGACGTCCGCAAGGAAATGGCCCGCTGGGGTCTGCCGAAGGACGAATACTCCGACAACGGCAACTGGTCGCCGCAGCTCTACATCCGTGAAGCACGCCGCATGGTCGGTGCTTTCGTGATGACCGAAAACGAGCTCCGCAAGAAGAAGCCGACCCCGGATTCCGTCGGCATGGGTTCCTACACGATCGATTCCCACAACATCCAGCGCTACATCACGCCGGAAGGTCATGTGCAGAACGAAGGCGACATCGGTGTCTCCACCAACGGCCCCTACGAGATCGCCTACGGCTCGCTTGTTCCGAAGAAGGGCCAGGCCGACAACCTTCTGGTCCCGGTCTGCGTCTCCAGCACGCACATCGCGTTCGGATCGATCCGCATGGAGCCCGTGTTCATGATCCTCGCCCAGTCCGCCGCCACCGCCGCGGTCATGGCGATCGATGACAAGACTCCGGTGCAGGACGTTCCTTACGCCAAGCTCCGCGAGCGGCTGCTCAAGGACGGCCAGATCCTCGAAGCCCCGCACCTGATCAAAGGCAAGCCGGTCAGCAAACTCGAAGGCGTCATTGTCGACGACAACAACGCCAAGTTCGTCGGTGAATGGTCCGAAGGCAAAGGCGGCGAATATGTCGCGCTCGCCTATCGCCACGATCAGAACGAACGCGATCTCGGCATCAAGACGGCGACCTTCGACGCGAAGCTTCCGAAGGCCGGGAAATACGAGCTCCGCATTTCATACGCCGATCTCGCCAACCGCTCGTCGAAGGCCAAAGTCATCATCGGCACCAAAGGCGGCGACAAGGTCGTGACCGTGAACCAGCGCAAGAAGCCGGAAATCGACGGCCTCTTCACCAGCCTCGGCACGTTCGAGTTCGGTGAGGAATCCACCGTCACCATTTCGAACGAAGGTTCCGACGGCCACGTCATCGCCGACGCGGTCCAGTGGCTGCCGAAGTGATCCGATCCAACGGAAACTGATTCTTAACGGCGGAACGATCGGAAGGTCGTTCCGCTAAATTTTTGCCCGCCGTTTCAACCAGCGCCAACCGGACAGGAGCAAAGGACCGCTCTGCGCGATCCACCAGTACATGCCGAGAGGAATCAGAGAGAAAAGGAAATGCTCGAGACAGGTGGTGATCCAACTCACGTGAGTCATTCCGAAGCCTTCCCACAACAAGAGACCGCCGTAGAAAAGCGTCAGAAGCACCGCCATCATCACGATGCTGATTGGGATCTGGGCCAGAATCGGCCAGCCGCGCTTTTTTCCGATCCATTCGGTCAGTGCAACCGTGGGAAACAATGTCGTCACCACAACGATCGACATGATGACAGCAAGCGCCAAGAACCCGAACGGCAACGCCAGCGGCCCACCAACAGGTTCGTTCCAGATGATCGCCCACAACAGGGCCACGAAATAAACCACGACCCACAACACACAGGGAATCACGATGGTCACCACCGACGCGATCCCATGGCGGATGACAAATCCGCCGCCACGGAGAAATTTCCTCACCCATGGATGCGGACCGGAACGGATGCAATTATCCGTTTCCAATCCCACCCATCGGTTCGAACGATTCACGGCATCACAC
>DATLIO010000143.1:0-2472 GCA_035539355.1 Luteolibacter sp. | reverse complement strand
ATCTTGTCCTCGTTGTCCTTCATCGCGACGAGATCGCCGGCGACGAAGATTTCCGGATACTCCGGCAGCGAAAGATCGAGTTTCGGAGTGACCCGTCCGCCGCGATCGGTGGCGACGCCGAGCAGCTTCGTCAACGGATTCGCCGCGACACCGGCCGCCCAGATGATGGCGGCGGCTTCGAGATGAGTCCCGTCGGCGAACTCGAGCGCACCGGCGCGGATGTTGGTGACCTTCGTGTTCGTGCGGACTTCGACGCCGATTTCCTCGATGTGCTTCCGGGCGTAGACGCTTTGGTTGAGGTCGTAGGTTTCGAGGATGTTGCCCGAACCTTCGATCAGGATGATCCGGAGCTTC
The DNA here is from genome assembly GCA_035539355.1 of Luteolibacter sp. Taxonomy (GTDB): domain Bacteria; phylum Verrucomicrobiota; class Verrucomicrobiia; order Verrucomicrobiales; family Akkermansiaceae; genus Luteolibacter. The sequence continues at coordinate 2,118 of DATLIO010000143.1, read as the reverse complement.
GATGTGTCGATGCGGCGGAAGTTCGATTTCAGCGAGCGGTGGACGAGGTCCGCGAAAGCGCCGGCGAGTTCGACTCCGGTCGGGCCGCCGCCGACGATGGCCACGGTCATGAGTTTCGTGCGTTCGCTTTCACTGGTGGTCAGCTCGGCGAGTTCGAGGTTGGTCAGGACACGGCGCCGGATCGCCTGCGCGTCGGCGAGCGATTTCAGGCCGAGGCTGTGTTCCGCCCAGTGGTCGTTGCCGAAATAACCGGTCCGGGCTCCGGCCGCGAGGAGGAGGTAGTCGTAGCCGTAGATCGTGCCCGATTTTCCGGTCGCCTGACGGGTGACGGCGTCGATGCCGAGGATTTCGTCCATCAGGACGGTGACGTTCTTCGCTTTCGCCAGAATCTGGCGGATCGAACGGGCGATGTCGGGACCGGTCAGCGAGGCGGTCGCCACCTGATAGAGGAGCGGTTGGAAGAGGTGGTGGTTCGTGCGATCAACGAGTGTGACTTCGAACCGGTTGTCGTTGGAGAGGTTCAGCGCGCACTCAAGTCCGGCGAAACCTCCGCCGATGATCAGAACTTTTCGTTTCGTGGTGCCGGTGTTGCCTTGGTAGGTCTCCATGCCCGGGACTGTGCCACGGGACGGCGGGGGAGGCAATCGGAGCTTGTGAAATTTTTCACAAGCTCGTAAATCATTGGTTATCCGTTTGTTGGGTAAAAATAGTCAGATCACTTTCTGCACTTTTCGAGCAGGCCTCCGAGGAAGCGGGTGATTTGGATCAAAGCGTCCGAATGAACCGAATGGCCGAGCGGAGCCAGATCCTGACGGCATTCCTCGAGCAAGCCGAGGCCGGTATCGACCGCCCGCTCGATGGCGCCCTCGTATTCGGCGATGCCGACGAGAACCGGCAGATCGAGTTCCTCCTGGGCGAGGATGCGTTTGTTGAGCTTCGTGCGCTGGGCTTCCGATGAGGTTTCGAGAAGATTGAGGATCGGGAGTGTCAGCTTGCCCTTCGCGAGATCGGTGCGGAGCGTTTTGCCGACGACTTCCTCGGATCCGACGAGATCCAGGCAGTCATCGTAGATCTGATAGGCGGTTCCGAGCTTCATGCCGTAGCTGAAAAGCCGGTTTTCCGTTTCCTGATCGACCCCCGAGAGCTTGCCGGCAAGTCCGGTGGCTGCGGCGAAAAGGGCGCCGGTCTTCATTTCGATGATCCGGAAATAGTCCGCCTTGGTCAGTGCGAGGTCGAAACGGCGCTGGGTCTGGATGATTTCGCCTTGGCAGACTTCGCGGGCGGCGAGTCCGACTTTGCGGCAGATGTCGATGCTGTCGAAATCGGTGGCGAGGGTCAGGGCGTGCGAGAAAAGCGCGTCTCCGAGGAGAACCGAAAGCGCGTTGCCCCATTTGGCGTTGGCGGTGGGGACCATGCGGCGGGTGTTCGCGCCGTCCATGATGTCGTCGTGGACGAGCGTCGCCATGTGGATCAGCTCGAGGATGACGCCGAGTTTGAGATGTTCGTCGGTCACTTCACCGGCCGCGCCACCGGCCAGGACCGAAAGGGCGGGGCGGATGCGCTTGCCCGAAGTGTTGCAGATGTAGGCGACGTAAGGTTCGACGGCGGGGTCGAATCCGCGGACTTGTTCACGGATGGCGACCTCCACTTTCTCCAACTGCGGGCGAACGAGTTCGAAAGGGAAAAGATCGCTGCGGGCAGGGTCGGTGTTGCTGGCGGCCATGGCGGAAGGGAACTGCCACAAGCATTCACACTCCGGGACTTCCCGCAACCCCGGAGATTGCAAGGAAGAGCTTGAAAGATGGGGGAATGCGATGCGTTCTTTGGGTTGTGATGAAACTCAACCGATGGATATTGGCCGGTATGATGACCGGAGCCGCGACTTTCTCGAACGGTCAGCCGGAAAAACCGGGCGAACCCGCCAAACCGATCCACGGTTACAAGGACACGGAAAAGCTCCCGGGTGTCCCTTGGGGGGTGCATGATCCGGATCGCCCGCAGCCGCGGATCGTCGAAACGGCCGGCGCGGTTTCCGTGAAGCCGCCTTCGGATGCGACCGTGCTTTTCGACGGGAAAAATCTCGATGCCTGGACCCAGAACGGCAACCCGGCGCCGTGG
>DATLIO010000142.1:0-1585 GCA_035539355.1 Luteolibacter sp. | reverse complement strand
CCGCAGGCCACCGTGCCGGCGCCCGAATCACCACAATCCAGACGTCCGATCAAATTACCGGCCTGATCTTCAAAAACCTCCAGCCCCACTGCGGTCATCCAACCGGCCACCAGAACCTTCGCGCGCTCGAGCGCCGGCGAAAGGAACGTGCGGGTAAGCCCCGGCGACTCGTCCGTCACTCCGCCAAGCTGCTCCAGCCATTCTCCGGCCCGTTGCTCCAGGACGTTCATGCCGGTGGAAATTCGCACACGATGCGTTCGCGGCCGTTGCGGCGATAGGTTGAAAAGTCCGTCCGATCCACTGTCCATACTCGACTGCGCGTGTTCAACTCCGTCATGCGAACCACGCAGGCATCGGCCAGATCCATCGGACGGTCCGCGTATTTTTCCGCCAGCACAAAGATTTTCGGCATCTGCTCGGCCAGCACAAAGGTGGAATCCAGGACCACATCGCCACGGGTCACCAGCTTGAGCACATGAACCGGATTCGGGAAAAAGCAGGCCGCCTCGGCCAGGACCGCATCGCAGGTGTGAAAGGGAGCGTGCTTGCGAAACGCGTCCAGCGCCCAAACATGGAACGGATCGTTCCGGGTCAGCAAAGCAACAATCAGCCCGGTGTCAGCGATTTCTTTCACGGGCTTTACTCCGCATCATTTCGCGAACCCGGGCATTCGTCGCCGGCCGCGGCTCTTCAGCCACATGGATCCCCGCCAGATCTTCCGACGCGAAACGGCTCGACGAGGAAACCGCGCCGGCCTTGAGATCGTCCTCGATCAAACCCCGCAAATATTTCGTGCGATCCAGCCCCAACAGCGCCGCTTTCGCCTCAGCCCGGTGAAGCAGATCGACCGGAACACGGATCGTCAGAACCTTTGTCATACACTCTTGTATTACAATACGGAAAATGCCCGGTCAACCGCGGTCAGCTTCCCCGATAGGTGCTGTAGGACCAAGGCGAGCACAGGAGCGGCACGTGGTAATGAGCTCCGGCTTCGGCGATGCGAAAACGGATCGGAACCACATCGAGGAAGCCCTCGGAAAAATAGGCGCCGATGTGAAAATTCAAGACATACGTGCCCGGAGCGAACGCTTCGCCAGCCAGCAACGGGGCGTCGGTGCGGCCGTCGGCGTTGGTGATTGTCTCCGTCAATGTGGTCAGCGATCCAACGGCTTCCACGCGTTGACAGACGATCTTCACGCCGGCCGCCGGCTTACCGCGGGCGGTATCGAGGATGTGGGTGGTGAGTTTGCCGGCCATGTTTCAATCCTCCACAATATCCGCCAGCCGCAACCGGGCGATTTTCCCGATCTCCTCCAGCGCGGTGGCCTGTTCGGTGGCAGGATCGTTGCCGAGCCGCCGTTCCATGGCGTCCACGATGGTATTTACGTTGTTTAGACGCGCACAAATGATGAAGGGGAAATCGAACCGCTTCCGATAGGCCGCATTGAGTTCGCCGATGCGCGCTATGGTTTCCGTATCCGCGGCCGCAATTCCCGCGGCCGCCTGCTCGCGGGTCGACTCCGCGGTCAGTTTCCCCTGCCGGGCGAGTCGCCCCGCCAGATCCGGGTGAGCGCGGATAAGGGCC
>DATLIO010000141.1:0-2315 GCA_035539355.1 Luteolibacter sp. | reverse complement strand
CACCGCGACCATGTCGGCGATCTCGTCGTCATCGTGAACAGCGACGTTCTCAACCGTTTCAAATCGGATGATGCCAAGCTGCTGGTGGAGCTCGAGCGCTCGCACTCCGGCCGCCTGATCTTCCGTTCGGATCCGACGCTGCACCGCGAGCGATTCGCGATCATCGACGCAGCCACGGAGAAAACCGTCGACCAAGGTTGATCGATTCAAAAAAACAGGGCGCGGTGAGATTGCCGCGCCCTTTTTTTATCGTGCCGAAAACGTCATTCTCCCTTCCTGCCTGTTCTCTGAGGAACCCGGCATAATGCCTGCTTTCTTCCCGGTAACGGCTTTCCCCCGCACCGGCCCTAATTTACTCACTCACATGCCTCGCAAAACCAAGCTCATCGTCACCCTCGGACCCGCAACCGAATCCGAGGAAATGATCGGTAAACTGATCGACGCCGGCGCCAACGTCTTCCGCCTCAACATGAGCCACGCCCCGCACGAGTGGGCGGCTGAACTTTCCCGCCGCGTCCGCCGGCAATCCGACCAACGGGGGCTGCACATCCCGGTTCTCTTCGACCTGACCGGCCCATCCATCCGGACCGGCACCGTCGAAACCCCATACGATCTCAAGGAAGGCGATATCGTCGAGTTCCGGGTCGAAGGCTCCGTTCCCGAACTCCAGATTTCCACCACCGTCAACTATCCGGGCCTGATCGCCGACGTGAAACAGGGCAACACCCTCGTCGTGGACAACGGTGTGCTCCTCATGCGCATCGATGCCGTGAAGGAAGACCGCATCCATTGTTATGTGAAAACCCCCGGCGTGATGGGTTCCCGCCGGCACATCAATCTTCCGGGCGTCCGTCTGAACCTGCCGGCACTCACGGAAAAGGACCACAAGGACCTCGCACTCGCCGTTTCCTGCAAGGCCGATTACATCGCCGGCTCCTTTGTCCGTGACTCATCCCACGTCCGCGAACTCCGCGACGCGATGGAAGCCCTCGAAGGCGAAGCCCAGATCGTCGCCAAGATCGAGGATCAGGAAGCCGTCAAGAACATCGATGCGATCATCCATGCCTCCGACGTCATCATGGTCGCCCGGGGTGATCTCGGTGTCGAAGTTGATTTCGAGGAACTGCCGATCCTCCAACGCCGGATCGTGAAGCGCTGCCATGAACTCGGCACGCGCGTGATCGTCGCGACCCAGATGCTGGAATCGATGATCTCCAATCCGACGCCGACCCGCGCCGAAGTCACCGACGTCTCGAACGCCGCTTATGAAGAAGCGGATTCGCTCATGCTTTCCGGCGAAACTTCCGTCGGCCGTTATCCCGAGCGCTGCGTCGATGCGATCGTCCGCATCGCCAACCGCATCGAAAGATCCGGTGGTCTCGGTTACGGACAGAACGTCCTTCTCCGCGACGAACGCCAGAAAGTCGCCCGCGCCGCCGTCACGCTTGCGGATTCGCTTCCCCACGGCGTCCTGGTCGTCCTCACCCGCCGCGGCGTTCTCGCCAACCACGTTGCGATGCTCCGCCCGAAAACCAGCGGCTTCTATGCGTTCACGCCGAAACCGATCGTCTGCCGCCAGCTTTCGCTCACCCGTGGCGTCACCGCGTTCCAGATTTCCTTCGCCGTGAACATCGAGGAAACCATCGTGGCCGTCACCCAATCGCTGAAGGAAAAAGGCCTCGTCCGTCCCGGCACGCCGATGGTGATCGTTTCCGACATCCTTTCGAGCCACTTCGCCGCAAACTCGATCCTGCTGCACCATGCCTGAGGATGCCCCGGAGTTCCCTTTCCTCCAAAGGGCCCTGCGGAAAATCCGGCTGGTCTTCGATACATGGTATCCGTGGGACCAGCGCAGGATCGCCTCGCGGATCGTGCCCCTGACGATCCGCAGGCTTGAGGAAAGCGACCTGGCATGGTGTGAACGGCTTTATCATCTGAACGAATCGTTCGGCGTCCCTCCGGACCGCGGATCGATTTTTCATGACTACCTCCGTTCCGATGACACCCTGAAATTGATCGCCGAGGATTCCGGCGGCCGTGTCGCGACTTTCGGCCTGTATTGGTATGGAGGACGTGAGCATCACCTCGGCTACCTTTGCTATCTGCTGGTCGATCCCGGGGCCCATCGCAAGGGAATCGGCACGACGCTGGTCATCAGCGCCCTCTCGATGCTTGCGGTCGACCGTGATGCCAAATTCATGGGGCTCTCCGCATTGGATTCCGCTCTCCGCTTTTACCGGAAACTCGGATTCGATTCACTGGAACAGGGGGAGGAGCACGGGGTTAAGGTCAACTTCGCCTTGTTGGGACCGTTG
>DATLIO010000140.1:0-2899 GCA_035539355.1 Luteolibacter sp. | reverse complement strand
CGCCGCCGGAATCGCCGACGGAGCCTTGGGCTTCGTAGGCGGTCGTGTTGGGCGGCGGTGTCGGCGCGTCGAAATCCGTGCGGACGTAGGTGGCCAGATTGCTGGAAGGACCGGGATCGAGATCGTAGATGGCGACGTCCTGCACCCGGTTCGTGCCCCAGCGCATGACGCCGGCTCCGGACCACGGATAAGGAGCGGACGTGGAGGAAGTGGATCCACGGCCGGTCATCAGGGTGAATTCGCCCGCTGTCGCGGTCACCGAAGCGAGAGGGACGGTTGGAAGCGTGGGCAAGGCGGGATCTCCCAAGCCGCCGATTTCATAAAGAATCAGGTCGGTGGTGCCGACGGCGTAATTCTGTGAAACCGTGTAGGTGCTTCCGGCCACCGTGATGGAACCGGCGGGGCTGATGTGCGCCGCGCTGAGGACCCAGCCGGTCATCGAGGTGGCGATGTAGCCGAGATAGACTCCGGAGGCATCGCTCACGCTGACCAGATTGTCCCAGTAGCCGAAGGCCGAAAAAGAGTTGGAGGAAAGCCAGCTCTGCAGGACGGCGGGGTCGCTGTTGTTGTTGCCGGTTCCCAGGGTGCCGCCGACGATGACGGCGTTGGCGCTGCCGCCCGCCAAAATTGCGGCCGTGAAAAACAGCGGGAATCCCGCCAAACGTGCAGCTGCCAGTTTCATTTGCTTCGGGGATATAGACCATCAGGTTCCGGAGTGTCAATTTCAGACCCGGAGGTTGCACGGGCGGCCCGGATGGCTCATGAAGGGCGGCCATGACGGGTAGGGAAGTTCGCGATGTGTTGGATCAGGCCGGTGTGCTGCCGAGCAAGCAGCTCGGGCAGAACTTTCTCGTGGACCCGAACATGGCGAAATGGATCGTCTCGCAACTCCAGCTTTCTCCGGATGATGCGGTGGTGGAGGTGGGTCCGGGAACGGGCGCGCTGACCAGCCACATCGTGGGCAATGTGAGGAAGTTGATTCTCATCGAATTCGACGCGCGGCTCGCGGCGGCGTTGAAGGAACGTTTCAAGGATGATCCTTCGGTGGAGGTTCATCATGAGGACGGCGCGAAGTTCGACGGCCGCAAGTTGTTCAAGCACAGGCCGCTGAAGTTTCTCGGGAATCTTCCCTATTCCTCCGGCGGGGCGATCATGAAAAACCTGTTGGGCCGGCCGCATCCGTTCTCACGGGCGGTGATCATGCTGCAGAAAGAGGTGATCGACCGGCTCGCGGCGACGGCTTCATCGGACGACTACGGCATCCTTTCCCTGCGCATCCAGTCGAACTGGGAGGTGAAACCGCTCCGCACCGTGCCGCCTGAAGCGTTCTATCCCCAGCCGAAGATCGATTCGAGCGTGGCGGTGCTGACGCCGCGGACCTCGGGGCTGCCGCCGTTCGACGCGCGGCTTTTCGATGAGCTGGTCCGGCGTGGTTTCGCGCAGCGGCGCAAGCAGTTGAAGAAGCAACTGCCGAAGGATGTGGAATGGGAAACCGTGGCGGCTGCGCTGGGAGTTCCGGTGACCGTGCGTGCCGAGGATCTTTCGCTTTCGCAGTGGGTTGAAATCACACGGGCCTATGATCCGCATCCGCTCAAGGACATCCCGCAGAAAGCCGGTGAAATTTTCGACGTGGTCGACGAGAACGACCAGGTCACGGGCACTTCGACACGCGGTGAGGTCCATGCGAACGGACTGCTGCACCGGGCGGTGCATGTCTTCGTTTTCAACAAGCGCGGCGACCTGTTGCTGCAGCAGCGCTCGCTGCTGAAGGACGCGCATCCCGGAGTCTGGGATTCGAGCGTTTCAGGGCATCTCGATTCAGGAGAGGATTACGAACCGGCCGCCGTGCGCGAGCTTCAGGAAGAGATGGGCATCACCGGTTGCACGCCCGGGGAGATCGGGCGTGTCAAAGCCTGCCCGATGACCGGTTGGGAGCACGTCCGGCTTTACTCCGTGAAATACGACGGCTCGTTGAAGTATCCGAGCGCCGAGATTGATGCGGCGATCTATTTCCCTCTCGCGGAGATCGAAGCATGGGTGGAAAACCGGCCCGGGGATTTCGCGAGCGGCTTCCTGGAGTGCTGGCGGGTTTTCAGTGAGTCACGTTCCTTGCAAAGCTGAATGATCACGGTATCCGTGTTAGATGAAGTGGTTCTCCGCGTCACTGGCATGGATTTTTTGCGCGGGGATCTCACATGCCCAGCTGACGCGGGTTCCGAACACGACGTTGAACCTGCCGGCGTCGTTGCCATCGACCACGGGTTACGAAGTCGAGAACGCGTTCACGCCGGGAGCGACGACTCCCATGACCTTCGTTTCGCCGATCGCGATCGCGTCGGTCCCGGGAGAAGCGAACCGGGTTTTCGTCGCCCAACGGGCCGGGATCCTGCGCGTCGTCACGAATCTGTCGGGAACCCCGGCGTCTTCGACGTATCTGAATCTGACTTCGGTTCTCGGCAGCGGCGAATCTCTCAACACCGATGGTGAAAACGGATTTCTTTCCGTCGTGTTCCATCCCGACTTCGCTTCGAACCGGACGCTGTTCGTCTACTACACGATCCGTACTCCGGAGCTCCCCGCCAACACGTACTTCCAGCGGCTGCACCGGATCGTCGTGAGCAGCGCGACCGCGGCGAATCCCACGATCGCCTCGCACGAACCGATGCTCAGTCTCTATGACCGGAGATGGAACCACAACGGCGGGACGTTGGGATTCGGTGCCGACGGTTATCTCTATCTTTCCCTGGGTGACGAAGGCGGAGGAAATGATGAATACAACAACGCCCGGTTCATCACCCAGGATGCGGGTGCCGGAAGGATCGGCTTCTGGGGGCAGATGCTGCGGCTCGATGTGGACAACAAAACCACCAACCTGACGCCGAATCAGCACGTTCAGAAC
>DATLIO010000139.1:0-2202 GCA_035539355.1 Luteolibacter sp. | reverse complement strand
CCTCAAGCGTCTGGCGCTTGCGGATCACCGTGGCGGTGTCTCCTTCAACGAGGATTTCCGCAGGAAGCGGACGCGAGTTGTAGTTCGACGCCATCGCGAAACCGTAGGCTCCCGCCGACATCAGCGCGATGTAGTCACCGGGGTTGAAATCCGGAAGCTCGCGGTCCTGGCAGAAGAAGTCGCCGCTCTCGCAGATCGGTCCGACGACGTCGACCTTCAGGCGGTCGGACGAAGCAGGCTCTTTCAGAGGAACGATTTCGTGGTGGCCTTCGTAAAGCGCCGGGCGGATGAGGTCGTTCATGCCCGCGTCGACGATCTTGAAAGTCTTCGCCGCGCCTTTCTTTTCATAAAGGCACTTCGTGATGAGCACGCCCGCGTTGCCGACGATGTAGCGGCCGGGTTCGAGCAGGATTTTCAGACCGAGGTCCTTGAGGCGTGGGACGAGTTCCTTGCCGTAGCGCTCGATGGTCAGCGGACGCTCTTCCTCAGGTTGCGCGAGCCACCAGTCGACCGAGCCGGATGCCAGCGATTCCTTGTAGATGATGCCGATGCCACCGCCGATGGACCAGAACTCGATGCCATACTTGTTCTTCAGATCGACGGCGAGCGGAGCCACCTTTTCGACCGCCTCGATGAACGGAGCGATCGACGTGAGCTGCGAGCCGATGTGCATCTGCAGACCACGGAGCTTGATATTCTTCAGCTCGGCCGCGGCGCGGGCGTAGAGACCCGGGATCGCCTCGAAATCGACGCCGAACTTGTTCTCGGACTTGCCGGTGGAAATGTATTTGTGGGTCTTCGCGTCGACGTTCGGATTCACGCGGACGGCGGCCGGCGCGATGAGATTCAGCTCACCGGCGACCTTGTCGAGATAACGGAGCTCTTCCTCGCTCTCGACGTTGAAGGAGTAGATCCCCTGCTCGAGCGCGTAGACGATTTCCTCGCGGGTCTTGCCGACACCGGCGAACGTGCAATGCGCCGGATCACCGCCCGCCTTGATCACGCGGTAAAGTTCGCCGCCGGAAACGATGTCGAAGCCCGCGCCGTTGGTCGCAAGAAGACGGAGAACGGAAAGGTTCGAATTGGCTTTCACCGCATAGGCGACCTCGTGGTCCACACCGTCGAGCGCTTTGTCGAGGCGTTGGAAATGATCGAGGATGGTGCCCGCGGAATAGACGTAGAGGGGCGTGCCGTGTTCGGCGGCCAGAGCCGAAAGTTCGACGTCTTCGCAGGAAAGTGAACCGTTTATGTAGGAAAAGCCGTGCATGGCGGGACGGAATTAAGGTCGAAAACCGGGAGCCGTAAAGAGAAGAAACCACCGCGCTCTTGCCAGCGAAACGACACATGGCCAGTTTCGGGCGATGGATCCTGTCCGCAGAATTTTCCTGACCCGGAACGGCGGAACAACGCCCGAGCCGGATCACGTCGCGGTCGAGGAGCCGCTCGAACTCCGGCTCGACGGCCATCCCGTGTCCATCCTGATGCGGACGCCCGGCCACGACGAAGAACTTGCGGCCGGTTTTCTGCTCACCGAAGGATTGGTCGCTTCTCCCGCCCAGATCCGGAAAATCGAACCCCGTCCGGAGGAAAACCGGATTCTTGTGTTTCTATCGGAGGGAACGGAGATCGATATGAGCCGTCTCACCCGGCACCTTTTCACGGGCTCCTCCTGCGGCCTTTGTGGAAAGACCACTCTGGAAGCGATCCTGCAGATTTCCCCTCCCATCACCAAACCATTGGAAATCTCCCGGGAAGCGATCCTCGCCTCTCCCGGAAAATTGCGCGCGGCGCAATCCGCGTTCGCCGCGACGGGTGGCCTGCATGCGGCAGGTCTGTTTTCCGCAGATGGAGATCTTCTCATCTCCTATGAAGACATCGGACGGCACAACGCGGTCGACAAGGTGATCGGCCGGGCCTTTCTCGATGGTCTGGCGATGGACGAGATGTTCCTTCTCGTTTCCGGCAGGGCGTCGTTCGAGATTCTCCAGAAATCCCTCGCCGCCCGCATCCCGCTGGTCGCCGCGGTTTCGGCACCCAGTTCCCTCGCCGTGGAATTCGCCAGAAACTCCGGTCAGACACTGGTCGGTTTTCTCCGCCCGCCGGATTTCAATATCTACCAATGAAGAAGCCGTTCCTTTCGGAACGGCTTCGGAAATCTTTCAAAAGGGGGAATGAAAGAAGTGACGGCGCGGATCAGAGTCC
>DATLIO010000138.1:0-10948 GCA_035539355.1 Luteolibacter sp. | reverse complement strand
GTACCAGTCGAAGCTCTACAACATCGAGTGGCTGTTCGAAAACGGACTCGATCCCGAAAAACCTGTCGCCTGATTCATCGGGTCTGCATGCCCGTCGGCAGCAGGATCAGATCGTCGTCCGTGTAGGGCTTCCGGTCCTCCCCGGCGGATCGCAGACCGATCTGTTTCCATCCTTCCGGATGAACGATCACCGGAGTGCCCCAGCGATCCGTCAACAACCCGGTTTTCGAGAACACCGGATGACCCGCCGGAACAAACACCTCCCGGTTCACGTTCTCCCCCTTCAATGCCGCCGCGAGATCCTCGTTGCCGCCGATCGGGTAACGCACCGGATCCTTGATGACCGAAAAATAACCCGCCAGCACCCGGTGGATCTTCCTTAAATCCTCGATCGGCGGTGTCGAGGGATCGCCATAACCCTCCAGCAATCGTTCCCCCGCCGAAGGAACTGCGATCATTTTTGGCGATTCACTCTTGGTCGGAACCGGCACCTCCGTCGGGACAGCCGGCTTCTCGATCCCCTCCTTTTTGCTCCACAGAAAAGCGACGAACACCGCCACGAGAACGAGCCACAACAGTTGTTTCGTGCGCTTCACAGGAAACCGACCGGGTTCGAACTACTGGAAGGATCGTAGAAATTCCGGATGTTCGGCAGCACCTGATCCATGTCGCCCGGAGAAACCCCGAACCAGCGCAGCATCTCGCAGAAAACCTCATCGGCCGAAAGCCTCGGGAAAATCCGACCACCTCGTCCCACATCATCCGGCCCGTCGATTTCCAACGACGGGAAACTCCCGCGGATCACTCCACCCTGCACCGGCCCACCCATCACCAACTGGTTTCCCGACCAGGCATGGTCCGTCCCCTGTCCGTTCGAACGGAGCGTCCGTCCGAAATCCGAAGCCGTGAATGTGACAACATCATTTGCCAGTCCCAGTTCTTCGAGCGCCTTCTGGAAAGCATACAAGGCCCCGTCCAGATAACCGAGCATCCCCGCCTGCGTCTGCAGCAGTTCCGCGTGATGATCCCAGCCGCCGAACTCCACGAAAATCGTCTGCCTCGCGAGCTTCAGCCGTTCGCGGATGGCGATCGTTTTGACTGCCCCCATCAGTTGCGAGGAAAGCCAGTGATTCGGAAATCCCGCGTTCGCCAGCGCTGCCGTCACCGCGGAACCCGGATTGTTGAAATACTGCTGGAACTCCACGCCACGCTCGATGCTGTTCGAAGTGATGCGGCCATGGGTCCGCTGGAAAAGGTTCTTGTAGTGTTCCTCGATCGGACTGGCGACGGTCTCCTTGAGCGCCTGCTCCTTCGCCTTGTGAAGCGGCGACTGCCGTCCCGTCCCCGTGAACGAAAGCGCGCCTGCGGGCGTGATCACGAACTGACCTTCGCTGCGGCCGATCTGGAATGCCGAATTCCCCGACAACGAGAAATTCATCGGCATGTAGTAGCCGCCGGTCTGTTCGGTGTTGTGGGTGCTGTGGATCACATCCGCGGCCCGACCACCCCATCCGGAAAGCACCTGCATGCCCTGCGGAACCGACGTCTGCCATTGTTCGATCTGGTCGCGGTGCGAAAACAACGCCTTCGGCAAGGGCACTCCGTTGTTCAGGAAAACCTGCTTGTTGGCGATCGGCTCCACCAAGGTCCCGACATTCGCCAGCATCGCGAGCCGCTTCTTCGCGGTGTTGCCACCCATGCCGTTGAACAATTCCGCCAGCTTCGGGCACGCCGGATTCAAACCATACGAACGCCCCTGGCTGTCCGTGAAATTCAGCGGGATCAACTGGTCCTTCGGAATCGCCAGGTTCGATCTCGACGCGGCGTATTCATTGTAGGCGCTGTCGGGGCTCCTCGGAATGAGCACGTTGAACGTGTCGCAGCCACCGGAGAGGAACACGCAGACAAGCGCTTTCCTCTGACCCGCGAAACCCGCCTGCGCGGCCGCGTGGTTCGCCATCGTGAAATTGAGCAGCGTGGAAACGATCGATGTCGAGCCGATGCCGGCGCAACTCACTTCCCCGAGAAATTGACGTCGTGATTTCATGGTTCGTTCAACGTTGCACGGCTCCTTCAGGACAGGTCATCGCAAGCCACACCGCAAGGCCCGCCCGGTCATGCGCGGTCAGCGCCGGATCCGCGAGCTTCGAAAGCAGGATCGAACGGGTTCTCGCCGTCATGTTCCCCGCACAGATCAGCAGATCGACCTGATCGACCAGCGCCTCGGGACTTCCCGAAACCTGGAGCACCCCGCTGTAATCGAGCGGATACCACCAGTTGTAAGCCGAGCGGAATCCACCGTGGAGATACTCGAGCAACAGATTCGGGAAGGACACCGCCGAATAGGTGTTCACGATCTGCAGCACGGGACTGACCAATCCTGAATCGCGGATTTCCCCCGGAGCCTGATAGGACGGAGTGTAGAAATTGAAAACGCTCGGCGAGTTCATCGGCTCCTGCACGGACGATCCGTAGAAGTTCTCCTGCCAGTTCCACCAGACGAACTTCGGATGGGTCTGGGCGAGTTTGAAAAGCCGGCCCAGATGCATGGTCCTCACGACGGGCTCCCTGGCTTTGCCATAACTTCCCGAAATGGGCAGCTGACGGGCTTCGGCATCCAGCAGGATGGCCTTCACCACCGCCGCGAGATTCCCCCGCGTCCCGGAACCATCGTTCACAAAGACATCCTGCACCCGCTTGACGTAACCCGGCGATGGATTGTCGGTGACCAGAAACTGGATCAGCTGGCGGCAGACAAACGGCGGCGTGTTCGGATGCCTGAACAACGAGTCGATCGCATTGCGAACATCCTGGATTCCGTTGGCCGTGGTTTCTTCACTTTCAGGAAGAACGAACCCCTTCAACAACCGTTTCGTCCCGAAATCATGATGCTGCGGATACATCACCATCGGCTTCGTGTAATGCTCGTCCGCCCAACCACCGCCGTTCCATCCGTATGGAGCGTCGAAATAAAGCCCCGTGAACACACTCGCCATCTCGGTGATCTCGTCGTTTCCGTAGGTCGGAATGGGATCGCCATGGACATCCAGCTTCCTTGATCCGTCGGGATTCAGTTCCCACAGACCGATCGTGAACAGCTGCATCACCTCCCGCGCATAGTTTTCATCCGGATAGCGTGGCACCGAAGGATCGCCCTTCTGGTTCCCGACATGGCTGAGATACCAGCCCATCGCCGGATTGAAGGTGATGTCGATCAGCAGATCACGGTAGTTCCCGAGGGCATGCCGGATCAGAAGATCATAGTAATGGGCCATCGCCTCGGGTTTCTCCTCGAGCTGGGCGTCGCGCCTCGAAACCACGAGGATCTGCGACAATGCGAATGCAACCCGCTGCCTCAACTGGTCCTCACCGCCGATCGCCGCCCGGGCGAACGGAGTCGTGACGTTGTTGCCGTGGATGAAGCGGTCGAGTTCGTTGAAATTATAAGTCGGATCCGATCTCGGACCGGCGGCATCCGCCTTGATCGATTTGATATAGGGTTGCAGCAAGGTCGGCTGGATCCCCACCTGATGATCGATCCAAGCCTCATAACCCATCGTCCTCACGGACTCGATCTCCTCCGGCACCGGACCGAAGGTCGATTGCATCAGGAAACGCGAAGCCTGCACCGGTGAAGGCATTCCCGCAGTCGGCGAACCGGCGATTCCACCGTTCGCAGCCGAACCCGACATCCGCTGCTGGAGCGCCAGCGCGTCACCGGAAAGCGTCTGGCCGTTCTGCCTTACAAGATTCTGTCCGAGCGAATTCGCCGAGGTGATGGACGATCCCAACACATTGACTTCCGTCCAGTCCTCCACCCCGTCGCCATCGGTGTCGAGCGGACTGACTTCCGCTGCATAGAATCTCGTCCCTCCATCCGAAAGGAAATCCTCGGCCGTCGCATGGCGCATCCCTCCGGAGGTGGACGACCCCGCAAGCCATGTCGCCGGCGACCACGCCGAAAGATTCGTCGAAGACATGACCCGATGCGCTTTCAAAGGAAGATCCGTCCACGAAAGCAACAGGTCATCATCCTGCTTCGCCACTCTCATCTCCAGCTTCGAAGCGCCGTCATCCGGATTGGTCCCCGCGATGCTTTCCTTCAGGTTGCTGATACCGTCACCATCGTCATCCGCATTCGGATTGCGGTGCCTGCCACCGCTCCACAACACCCAGGCATCCGACAATCCATCGCCATCCAGATCGCTGATTGTCGCCGAAAGCGAATAGCCGAGAGGAACCGAAGAAGCCGAAAGCGGATTGGAGCCATGCAATATTTCAACTCCATCCTTCGCCCCGTCGCCATCGCTGTCCGCCAGACGCGGATTCGTCCCGGCTTTGAATTCCTCGCGGTTGGAAAGACCATCGTTGTCCGCATCAAGCGGAGCATCCGATGGATCTGAAACGGAAAAGGTGTTCGCGGTCTCCCAGGCATCCGGCATCCCGTCATTGTCCGTGTCCGGAGGCGCCAGCGGACCCGCGCCAAGGAATGCACGGACTCCCTTCTCGGTTTCAAGGGTCATCGCCCCCGCATTCCCGTTCACATCCGACCAACCGGTCGAGCCTCCGAGCAGCGAGGCATGCGCTCCGACCGCATTGTTCTGCGTCCACGTGGCGATCGTCACCGGAGATCCGGGATTGGTGACGTTCAGGATTTTGAAAACCAACGTCCAGCGGTTCTCCGTATCGTTCACCCGGGTCGCGGTGAATTCAAAACTCAACGGCGCGGAATCATCCTCGGTTCCAAATCCGCTGAGACCGAAATCCCTCGTGCGATCCACCGGGAACGTCACCCAGTCGCTGTTCCAGAATCCATTGCTGGGTGCCCCCTGCGGATAAAACACGTCGAAGCCGCAATAAAAGCGGTAGGTGATCCTTCCGTTCAGGTAGCGGATGCCCAGAGCGATCCGCCCGTCCCAGCCCGTTCCCGCGCGATTCACGATTGCCTCGCAGATCATCGTTTCGTCCCCCGGGATCGCTCCCAGCATCGACTGATCGTGATTCCACTTCACCCGCACCGGCTTGGTCACCCATGTCCAGGTTCGATCCGTTCCGTTCCATTTCGGCACGCCGGGCGGCTTGCTGCCGGCATCCTTGGGATCGGAGCCGCCCCGTCTTTCGATCTGATCGGAAAAACCGTCATCGTCGCTGTCGGCATCGTTGGCCAGCGATGGAAACAACGTCACCAGAACCTCGTCACCATCCGTCAAACCATCGCCATCGGTATCCGCGATCAACGGGTTCGCGTTGTGGGCCGCCTCCTGCCCATCCCGCAATCCGTCACCGTCCGTATCGGGATTGTGGGGATGGGTTCCCATCGCGATCTCGGCCGCATTCGAAACCCCATCACCGTCGGCATCCGCGTTCGCATCAGCCACCGCAGGATTCAACCCGTGCTCGATTTCCGCTGAATCCGCCAAACCATCGCCATCCGTATCCGTACCGCTGTAGATGATCTGGAACCCATGGATCGAGATACCGCTGTCAGTGAGTTGGTTCAAAGCCACCGTCTGCGAAGCCCCGGAAAGCCCGCGGTATCTGACATAGTTCGCCACAGGAGGTGAGGCGGTCTCAACCGTCGCCTTCGCCTCCACCCATCCGACGAACGGCGGATTCGATCCCGCACTGAAATACCTCCGGCTCGCGGCATTCGCGCCAAGCTGGGTGAAGCCGCGGATCGGCGTGTCGGGATACATGTGCCCCACGTAGACGATCAGGTCGTAGACCGGATAACTGATCCCCGAAACCGTCAGCGCCGCAGGTGTCCGTGTCGTTCCGTGCATCCCGGCGCTGATCATGCCGGCGAGCAATTTTTCGTCGGAAACTCCGCGATGGTTTCCTTCGGTCGAATTTCTCGCCGACCAGTTCACCGCAACTGCCGTCGCTTGTCCGCGGTGGTTCTTCAGCGCGGTCGCGCTTCCGACATAAGGAGCCGCGTTCCATTTCGGCTGCGGAGCGGAGACATTCCAATGAGGAAACCGCAGCAACCCCGCAGGCTCCCCCGCTTTCAGTTTCGCCGACGACAACCCTTCGGAGACAAATTGGAAACCGACGGCTCCGGGGAAATCGAAGGGTTTCGATGACGCGGACATCGGATCGGTTCCGCTCTCGATTTCGATGTTGTCGGGAAAGCCATCGGCATCGCTGTCAGCAAGCGTCGGATTCGAAGTCGTCTCCTCACCGTCAGGCAAGCCGTCGTCATCACTGTCGGCGATCAATGGATCCGTGGAAATTTCCTGGGCGTCGCCTGATCCGTCGTTGTCGGTGTCAGGAGCCGTGGGATTCGTCCCTTTCTGGAACTCCTGCAGATTGGACAAGCCATCGCCATCGGAATCGTTGGCGGCATCGGACGGGTCAGCATCGGACAAGCCATAGGTCTCCTCGAACCACTGGGGCAATCCATCCCCATCCGCATCCGCGAGCCCTGTCGGATCACATTCGAATTCCAGATAGTCCATCTGGATCCATGCGTTGGCAGTGCCTCCGGAGCGTTCGATCTGCACGACGTTCGCTCCTGCTACGGCATTCACCGTAGAGGCCTTCACCGTCATCACGATCTTGTCATCCCAGGTGATCGCATTCCGTGTGCCGACCAGAACGCCGTTGATCCTGACGGCGATGTCATGGGAATTGAAGCCCTGCACGGACTGGCCGCCTCCTCCGAAAAGATCCACCGTGACCCTGAGCCGCGAATGGGCCGATGCCTGGGCCGCCGTCAGAGGAAAATGAATCCGGTTCCGGGGATCTCCCGAAGTCACCGCACGCTCGTAGTTGGCGGCCGGTTCGTCCGCGGCGAGAACCCCGATCGGCGCAGGATAGGTTCCCGCGAAATAATAATCGTCATCAAGGACCGCCGCGGATCCGGGCGCATTGTTGGCGCTGAAATTCTCCTGCAGGAAAGGCGGCGTCGCCTGGTCGTCGGCACCGAGCTTCCACACCTGCGCGAACCCGCCCGCCCACGATTGGCAACCCAATGCGGCGACTGCGGAGAAAAGAACGGAGAAGACCTTCTTCAAGATCACTTGACCATTTCCAAAATGCATGACGGGAACAATCCCAATCAAAGTCAGCCTCCCCCGAAGACCTCGCATTACATCGTTTGCAACGTTCAAAAAAAGTTGAACAACCCTTTGTCCTGCCACACTAATAGGCCATGGAAGATGGTGCCAACGGAGAAAATCCCGCGCTGGAGCGACTCGACCCTTTGGAGCGTCAGGTGATCAGCGTGTTTGTGGATGGCGTCCGGGTCCTTGGTCTGCCCCGCTCGATCGGAGAAATCTACGGCCTGCTGTTCATTTCCCGCGATCCCCTTTCATTGGATGATCTGGTCCAGAAACTGAACATCAGCAAAGGTTCCGCCAGCCAGGGATTGCGATCACTCCGCAGCCTCGGAGCCGTCCGTGAAGCTCTGGGCGCGCCGGACCGCCGGACCTATTATGAACCCGCGGTCGAACTGAAACCGCTCGTCGGAGGCTTCATCCGGGAACAGGTGCGGCCTCATCTCGAGAGTGGAAAATCGAAAGTCCGCCAGCTCGGCGAACTGGTGGAAGCGGTCGACGATTCCACCCATCGTGCTTTCGTCGGCGAACGGGTCGAGCGTCTGGAGCAATGGATGAAGAGAGGTGGCCAGGTGCTTCCGATCCTCCAGAAAATCCTAGGCCAATGAATCCGGCCGATCCCACGCAGCCAGCTTGGTATTGCGCCCGCACGCAGACCAAGCGCGAGCACATCGCCGCCGAGCAACTCCGCGGGCTCGAAGGTGTGGAGGTATTCTGCCCGCGCATCCGCTATCGCAAGGCGACACGCCGCGGGAAAATCTGGTGGATGGAACCTCTCTTCCCCGGCTACCTCCTCGTCCGGTTCCGTCGCTCTGAAATGGAAAGGGCGGTGACTTTCAGCAAGGGAATCCGTGGCCTGGTGCGCTTCGGCCAGGAGATCCCCACCATCCCGGATTCGCTCGTGGACTCCCTCCGACAGGAAGTCCACAACCGCGCCGCTGAAGGCTCACCCGATGAAACATTCACCGTTTCGCCCATCGTGGAGATCGGAGAGGAAGTCGAAATCGCATCAGGCCCGTTCCAAGGCATGCGCGGCCCCGTCGTCACGATCACCTCGGCGACCGAACGCGTGAAAGTCCTGCTGGAATTCCTCGGCCAGAAACACGCCATCGACGTGGACTTCTTTTCCCTGCTACTCCCCAGGAAACCCATTCCCTGAAAATTTTGCAGACCGACCACACCACCGATTTCCTGATCATCGGCGCCGGCTTTTCCGGTCTGGTCGTCGCCGAGCGTCTTGCCGCCGCCGGCTGGAAATGCGTGGTCGCCGACCGCAGGACGCACATCGGAGGAAATGCCTACGACAGCACCGATGAAGCCGGAGTGCTCATCCACCGCTTCGGTCCGCACTATTTCCGGACGAACTCGCCGGTGATCGTCGAATACCTCTCGCGTTTCACGGAATGGCACGAGGTCGCCTACACGATCAAAAGCCACACCCAGGGCCGCTACTGGAGCTTTCCCGTGAACCTCAATACGTTCGAGGAACTCATCGGCAGACCGTCGACATCGGACGAATTCGCGGACTGGCTGGAGGCGCGGAAATTATCCGTCACCAGTCCATCGAACTCCGAGGAAGCGATCCTCAGCCAGGCCGGCCCCGAATTCTACAAACTGTTCTTCGAAGGCTACACCATCAAACAGTGGAAACGCCACCCCCGGGAACTGGATGCCTCCGTCTGCGGACGCATCCCGATCCGCCTCAACCGGGACGACCGCTATCTGACGGAGAATTTCCAGGCGCTGCCGAAACACGGCTACACCGCCATGTTCGGGAACCTGCTGGCCGCCAGCCCGAATGTCACCCTGCAGCTTGGCGTTGATCTCGATGAGGCACGTGGCAAATGGAAGCACAAGCATCTCATCTACACGGGATGCATCGACGAATACTATGGTTATCGTTTCGGCCCGCTTCCCTACCGTTCGCTGCGGTTCGAGAACGAATCGTTCTCCGCCGCCCAACTGGAACCGCGATTGCCCGTCGCCGGCAAACGCGGCTTCTGGCAGCCCGCGATGCAAGTGAACTATCCGGACCAGGACGTGCCGTTCACCCGCATCGTGGAGATCAAGCATGCGACCGGCCAGAAGATCGACGCCACCACCATCGTCAGGGAATTCCCCAAGGATTGGAAACCGGGCGATGATCCCTACTATCCGGTTCCCGCACCGGATGCGAAACTGGCCTACCAACAATACGCCGCATTGGCGGCAACCGAAGCCGCGACGAGTTTCATCGGACGTCTCGCGACCTACCGTTATTACAACATGGACCAGGTCACCGCGATGGCCTTGAGCGAAGCGAACAAGCTGCTCGCGAAATACGGCTCACCCCGTTGATTTCCTCACGGTGATGTCAGCCGTTCGAAATCCGGATTGATGAGGTAGTCATCCTTGAGGACTTCCGCGAGAACGTCGCGATCGCCCGAGGAGAATCCCACATGCAGATGCCGCCACCACCCCTCCGCTTTGGCGAAGCGCCCTGACGCCTTCCCCATCAAAGCGGCGTGCTCGTCAAGCGAGGACAGGTAACTGCTCATCCCCTGGCTCGCATCCAGCCAGTCCTTCTGGCTCCGGTGGGCGCTCAATGCCTCCCTGACCGTTTCATGGACCTCCGAAGTGTTGGCCCATGCTCCCGGAACCAAGGTTCGCCGGAGCTGGTCCCGACCACCGTGGGGAACACAATGGTAAACCGTCACATCCCCTTCATAGGCATCCCGTGCCGGAGTCGTCCTGAAATTGGGGATCTGATGGGCGAACGCCGCAGTCGTGGCGAGGCGGGCCGTGATCATGTGGTCCTCCATGTAATCCTCGAGCGGATGGGTCAGGACCACCGAAGGACGCACCTCACGGATCACCGCGGCGACTTTGCGGAGAAGATCCTCGTTATAAAAGATCTCCAGGTCATCCGCGATGGGTGCATGCCAGTGCGCGCCGATGATGCGCGCCGCTTCACGCGCTTCCTCCGCACGGATTTCCGAGGTCCGTGCGGAATCATGGACCAGACTCCCGCCATTTCCCGTCGCAAGATTGAAGCAATGGATGTCCCAGCCGGCACGTTTCAGAAGCAGAAGCGTCCCGCACATCTTGAACTCGATGTCGTCAGGATGTGCGGCGATGGCGATGGCGGAAGGTCGGCTCATGAAATACGGATCGATGTCGCATCAGTGAAACATGTCGTCGGGGGAAACCGAATCGACAATGCTTTCACTAATCCATCGTCTTCGGATGGTTTTGGGTCTACAGAAACGATCAGACCAACTTGTAGGTACCCGGAACCGGAACCGGAGGGACCGGGAATTTGTCACCTAGAGCGAGGGTGTCCGGTGCGACGTCCTGCTTCGCCGCCCAGATCTCCTCCCACGTGATGCGCTGGCCGGTGTGAGCCGCTTCGCGGGCGAGCAGCCCGAGCATGGTGCTGTTGGCCATGTATTCCCCCGCATTGAACTCCTTCCCCGCACGGATCGCCGCGAACCATTCGTTATGCCCCACCTGATACATGTTTTCGGGCTGACCTTTGTAGGCCCATGTCGGTTTCCCCGACGGATCTTTCACGAGAACACGGCTGGGGGCCTCGAGGGTTCCTTTTTCACAGAACACCCGGTCGACCACTTCGCTGAACGCGCCTTTGAACTGCCGCTCGCCGATGTGACACATGACGCCGTTCGGATACTCGAAGGTGACATCGTAGTGATCCCACGCGCTGCCATCATCGGTGCGTTGCGAGCGTCCGCCGCCGCCCCGTGCGGCGATCGGGGCGACATCCCCCATGGCCCACGCGATCTTGTCGACGGTGTGGATGCCCTGTTCGACCAGAGGTCCGCCGGAAAGCCATTCGTGGCCCATCCAGTTGCGGATCTGCCATTCGACATCACCCCATTCCGGCTTGCGCT
>DATLIO010000137.1:0-2330 GCA_035539355.1 Luteolibacter sp. | reverse complement strand
GGCCACGCACCGCCACATCACGGAAAATCAGCAGCCCGTTCGGCACCGTGACCGGCCGCCGCCCCATCGCGCCGTAGGTCACATGCGTCGCGCCATCGCGAAGCAGCTTCAGCAATCCCAGCGCGCTGTCCCCGCCGACCGCGTTGAAACCGAGCGCCGCCGTGGCACCGCCGAGCAGTTCTTTCGCCGCCGCGCGTCCTTCGTCATCATCGGTGAAAACCGCATCGGCCCCCAATGCCTTCAGCTCATCGACCAGTTCCGGCCTCCGCACGAACGAAACCGTCCGGATGCCGGCGTCTTTCGCGAGCTGGATCACACATCGCCCCACCGCGGAGTTGCCCGCGTTCTGAACGATCCACCCGCCCTTTCCGACGGGCGCGAAGCCGTGAAGCAGGCGCCAGGCCGTCGCCGGATTCACCTTCAGCATCGCCGCCTGCACCGGATCGATTCCCGCCGGCAGTTTGAAAAGCGTCGCCGCCGGAACCGTCGTATGGGATGCCCAGGTTTCGGAACGCTTGAGGAAAATCACCATGTCGCCTTCCGCGAAATCCGTGGTCCCGCTCGTTTCCACAACCCCGCAACCCTCGATCCCCGGCGTCCCCGGCAACTCCAGTTTCACCCCGTAGGTCCCCTCGATCGTATTCAGATCCGCCGGGTTCACTGGCGCGGCGACCATCTTCACCAACACCTCGCCCACCTCCGGTTCGCGCGGTTGGAAGCTTTCCAGCTCCAGTTTTTCGGACGGCTTCCCCGTTTCCCGGAAAACCAAACGCGTTCCCTGCATCGTCATGCCGAAAACCTGCTCTCGGTCCGCGGCTTTGTCATGCGGGAATCACTGCGGCGTGTCCCGGATGAAGAGCGTCCCGCCCTCGGTTCCCGTCCGGTCCAACGGATCACCGTATCCCACATCCGCGCAGGAGCTCGCCAGCAACGCCATCACTCCCGCCGCCATCATCAGGAAAACTCGCTTCATAACCTTGGTTAACGCAATCCACCTGCAACCGCAACCGCGTTGAATCATTTGATTTCACTTGAATTTTCCGCACTTCGGCCTATCGAGAAATCCATCGTGCGTTTCCTCATGACATGGCTTCTCGTTTTCGGCGTCTTCGCCGGACTGGGGATGCGTGTCCTCGCCATCGAGGAAATACACCACGTCTGCTCCCACGAGCAGCACGATTGCCAGGGCGGTCATCCGCATGACGGTCACCAACATGATGACGACGGTCCGCTGGACCACCATCATCACTGCGGTGCCTGCCTTCATGGCATTCCACTCGGCCTCGATGACAATCTCATCGCCCGTCTGTCCGTCCCCGGTTTCTCCCGTTACGAAATCCGGCACGACAGCGAACGCACGCCGGACGGACCGTTCCAGGCTTTGGACAAGCCGCCGTTGATCTGACCTGAAGAAGGAGGGACCACCGTGTCCATCCTTCAACCATGGCCGGGACCTTTTCCCGGACCGCGCACGGGCACCCTGCCCGCGCCCTTCCAATCGTCAGATCCATCATCATGCATCCAAAGTTCGCCGTTTTCACGGCCATCCTTCTTTCCATTCCCATCGCCCACGCCGATCCCGCGGTCGTCGTCACGCTCGACTCGATCGCGAAACGCGTGCGCGCCCAGAACCCCGATCTCGCCGCGGCGCGTCTCCGCATCGCTGAAGCGCTCGGTCGCTCGAAACAATCCGGACGTCTCGAAAATCCCAATCTCGAAACGTCGTTCCAACACACCCGTGACTTCCGCGAAGGCGCGGTTGAAATCGGCATCTCGCAGAAATTTCCCGTCACCGACCGCCTCAGCCGCGAAAAGGAAATCTCGCTCGCCGAACTCGAAGCCGCCGAACTCGAGGTGAAGCAAGCCGAGCAGAAACTGATCGGCGAAGCCCGGCTCGCGCTCGTCGACGTGCTTTCCATCCGCCAGCGCCGTGAGCTGCTTTCCAAACAATCGACACTGACGACCCAGTTGGCGGACAGCATCACCGCCGCCGCGGAGAAAGGTGAAGGTTCGCTTCTCGATGCCGGCCAGGCCCGCGTCGAAGCGATGCAGTCGATCACCGAATCACGGCAGCTCGATGCCAAGGAAGCCGTTTCCCTGGGGACGCTCAAGCCACTGCTCGGCCTCCGTGCGAATGAAGGCCTCATCGTTTCCGGAACACTCCCTGCCCCCTCGCTTCCGGGCAGCTCGACGGACCCATCGCGGCGGGCCGATTTCCGGCTTTCGAAAATCGAAACCGACATCGCCGCGAAATCCATCGGCCTCGAAAAATCGAAACGCCGCGGGGATTGGGAAGGCGGGGCGTTCTTCTCCGCGGAGCGGACGGAAGA
>DATLIO010000136.1:0-6887 GCA_035539355.1 Luteolibacter sp. | reverse complement strand
TCGCTGGACCGCCGGTGCGGGAGCGGCGGATGGATTCGGTGGGGATTGGGACGGGGTGGGAGCCGGTTCCGTAAGCGGGGGCGATTCGATGGGCCGGTCGGAGATGGGAGGCGAGGCCTCCTGAACCGGGATTTCGACAGGTGTGGGGGCCGGAGCGGCCTCGGGCTCGGGAACCGGAAGGCGTATCGGCTCGGGAGCGACCACGATGTTTTCGAGCGCTTCGATTTCCGGCAGCGGTTGATGGGGAGGGAAATGCGCGCCAATCCCGGTGTAGGGATTGGGGGCGACGATTTCCCGTTCGCACAAAGGGCACGGGCCGCGGAGTCCGGCCATCTCCAGAGGGATCCGGAGGGTTGCCGCGCAGGACGGACAATCGAATTGAATGAGATCAGGCATCGGGAAAAAGCACGGCGACACCTATGTGGCAGAAGCTTTGCCTGATGTCCATCCCGTGAGTCGTCCCGTCAGTTTCCGCAGCGGGCGAGGAAGGCGGAGTGATGGGCCAGTCTGGGATCGGTGAGCTTTTCGAGTCCCACCTTTTCGATGCCAGGGATGGACCGATCGGATCGGACGATGCCGGTATGAAGGTCGACGAAAATTTCTCCGGGCGGATGAAGCAGTCCTGTGCCGATCGCCTTGAGGGCCGCTTCCTTCGCGGTCCAGATCGAGAGCAATCCGAGGCCCCGCGCGGATTCGTCGGAAGGGAGCGCGGAAATTTCATCCGGATGACAAAATGATGCCTCGCATCCGATGAGTGACGGGGCGCGGGAGAGAGGTTCGAGATCGACGCCGACCGGAGCGGAGTCGACAGCGATCAGTGCCAGGTCCTCGCAGTGGGAAAGATTGAAATGGACTCCTTCGAAGGGTGGGGCCAGCAGCGGTTTGCCGTTGGGGCCGATGATGATCGGCACATCCCGCGGAGCGACCTGGCAGATCTCCCCCAGAATGCGGCGAAGCGCCGAACGGCAGGCGATCCACCGCTCGCGATCTCCGGCGAAACGGAACGCCGATGCGCGGTGAAGTTCATCGCGGGTGAGATCTCCCTCCGGATCGGCGATCTGATCGGGAACGATGATGTGGAGGCTTGCCGCCGGACGGATCATCGTGATCTCCCCAAAAGGGCGGGGGTGATCGCTTCCACGAGATGGTCCACGTTTTCAGGCTCGAAAAGAGTCAGATGCTTTCCGGAAACGGGAACGATTTCAAAACCGCCGGATCCGAGATCCTTCCAGCCGTAATCCTCCGGCCACTCGATGTTGTCGTTCTGTTCCTTCGCCTTGAAGAGCGTGATTTTACCCGGAAAGGGGAGCGGCTTGTAAGCCTGCATCGCGCGCCAGTTTTCCTGACGGATCTGGACGCGGCGCAAGTCGCCGTGCGCTTCGGCGGGGCCGTCGGATGCCGCCGCCTTGAGTTCCTTTTTCACGCGTTGGTGGGTTGCGATGCCATCGGCGAACCGCGCGAGCAATTTCGTGAAGCGCGGGAAAAGTGGGAGATCGGAATGATTCCTCCAGAACATTTTCACGCGCTCGGGAAAGGTGTTCACGTGGAACGGAGCCGCGGGATTGTGGGTGTCCAGCAGGCCGAGGAAATCGACGCGATGGCCTTTGGTCGTGAGGATGCGCGCCATTTCATGCGCCACCACGCCACCGAATGAATAACCGGCGAGACGGAACGGGCCTTCGGGATGAACCGCCAGCAACGTCTCGACGTAGGAAGTGGCGGTTTCCTCGACGCTCGATGGAACGATCGCCTCGCTGCTGTCGAGTTCGACCGATTCGACCGCGTGGACGGGAATGTCAGCCGGGAGACGTGCTGCCATGTCCCGGTAGAAAAGGATGCCGCCGTCTCCACCGTGGATGCAGAACAGCGGAGGTTGGGAACCGGAGGACGAAAGTCCCACGAGGCGTCCTTTGCCGGATGGTAGGGAAATGATTTCCACGGCGGGAGGATTGGGTTTCAGGAGCAGTGCCAGTTCAGCAATTGTGGGGTGGCTGATCAATGCGGAAAGAGGCAGGCTGCGATCGAATTCGCGGTTGATCCGGGAGAACATCCGCAACGCCATCAACGAATGGCCGCCGAGATCGAAGAACTCGTCGTTGCGGCTGACTTCGTCGATGCCAAGCAAGGAGCACCAAAGGGCGGCGAGACGTTGTTCCGTTTCACCGACGGGTGCTTCCCTCGTTTTCCCGGAAACCGCCGCGGCGGGATCGGGCAGGGATTTCACGTCGATCTTGCCGTTCGCATTGATGGGGAAGCTGTCGACGCATCCGATGGCATCCGGACACATGAAGGGGGGAAGCTGGCGGGAGAGGAAATCCTCGAGCTCGGGGAGCGGAACGGTTTTCCCATCCTCCGGGCGCACCCAGGCGAGGATGCGCTTGTTGCCGGCGTCAGCCCCGCGGACGGCGACCTTCGCTTCACGCACCGACGGATGGGAACGGAGCACGGATTCGATCTCACCGGGTTCGATGCGGAAGCCGCGGACTTTCACCTGATGATCGCTCCGTCCGATGAATTCGATGGTTCCGTCGGGCGTCCAGCGGCAGAGGTCGCCGGTCCGGTAAAGCCGTCCGAACCGCGGATGGGCGATGAATTTCGCGGCGGTGAGCGAAGTGTCGTTGAGATATCCGATCGCGAGGCCATCGCCACCCGTGTGCAGTTCGCCGGGGACACCCACGGGGACAGGACGGCCGTTGGCATCGAGAAGATATGCGGTCGTGTTCGAGATGGGTTTCCCGATCGGAATGGACGTGCGCTTCACATCATCCGGAGAGATCGTATGGCAGGTGGTGAAAGTGGTGTTTTCGGTGGGGCCGTAGCCGTTGATCAGTTTCGTTTCCGGCAGCGCGGCGAGGGCTTTCGTCACATGCGGGATCGAAAGGACATCGCCGCCGGCAAGGAGATGCCGGAGGCTTTTCAATGACTCCGCATGTTCGTCGATCATCACGTTGAACAAACCGGAAGTGAGCCAGAGCGTGGTGACTCCCTGATCCCGGACGGCGGAAGCGATGCGTTCGAGGCTGGTGCCTCCTTCGGGGATCACGAGTGATCCTCCGTTCAGCAACGCTCCCCAGATTTCCAATGTCGAGGCATCGAAGGAAAGCGGTGCGGCCTGGAGAAACACGTCATCCGGAGTGATGTCCAGAAACGCGTTCTTCTTCACCAGACGGATGACCGCCCGGTGAGGGACGACCACGCCTTTCGGAATGCCGGTCGAGCCGGAGGTGAACATGACGTAGGCAGGAGCCGAAGGATCGGTTGCCGGAAGCGATTCGTCGTTTCCGTTGCGGCCGGAAGTGGAAATGACGGTGCCTTGGAAGCCCTCGATGCCACCTTCACTCGAAACGAGAATCTTCGCCCCGCATTCATCGAGAAGCTGCTTCTTCCGCTCCACTGGATCGCCGGGATGGACCGGCACATAAGCTCCGCCTGCGAGGAGGATCGCCAGGATCCCGATGATGAGTTCCGGCGAGGAGGTTCCGTTCAAGGCAACGAGGTCGCCGGGTTTGGTGCCGGCAGCGATCAGATCCGAAGCAAGCGAACGGGCGTCAGCCGCAAGTCGGGCATAGGTGATTTTCTCCCCGCCGTGGATGATCGCGGTCCGGTCGGGGTTCGAGGCCGCGGTTTCGAGGAACAACGAGCCGATGGAAACGTTGTTGGGATACGATGAAATGCCGCCGCTCCAATCGCGTGTCAGTTGGTCCTGTTCCGTTGGAGTCAGCAGTTCGTAACGGCTGATCGGCTTCGAAGGATCGGCCGCGATCTGCTGCAGGAGATGAAGGTAATGGCTGAGGATGCGATCCGCTGTTTCCCGGTCGAAGAGATCCGCGCTGTAGTCGCAGCCCGCCTTCCATGCGCCGTCGCGTTCGGAGAGGAAGAAGTGAAGGTCGAAGATGCAGCCGGGGGAACGTGAGGAAATCGGAGTGATCGTCACCGGCCCGGAAGGTGTCGGACGAGGTGCGAAACGATCCTGGCTGAAATTGATCTGGAAGAGCGGGTTTCTGCCCGGATCACGTTCCGGTTTCAGCTCCCGGACGAGATTCTCGAACGGCAGGTCCTGATGTTCGATCGCACGCAGCGCGTTGTCGCGGATGAGTTTGACGAGATCGTCGAATGACGGATCCCCCGAAAGGTTGCTCCGGATGATGAGGGAGTTGATGAAGACACCGATGAGCGGCTCCATCTCCGGCTTGGTTCTGCCGGAGACCGGAGTGCCGACGGAGATTTCATCGCTTCCCGTGTAGCGTTGGACGAGGAGCTTGAAGGCGGCCAGCTGGAGATGGAACAACGAAGCGCCGTTCGCGTTCGCGACCGACCGCAGGCGGGCGATCAGTTCGTCGGCAACCGGTTGTGTCGTCACTCCGCCTTTCCATGACTTCCGGGGAGGTCTGGGATGATCCGTCGGAAAATCCGGCTCGGTCAGGCCGGCGAGATTCTCTTTCCACCATGCGAGATGGCTTCCGACCGCGCCGTCGTTGAGGAATTCCTTCTGCCAGACACTATAGTCGCCGTACTGGATCGGCAGTGGAGGAAGCGGGTGGTTTTTCCCTTCCGATAGTGCGGCATGGAGGGCGGCAAGTTCATGGATGAACACGCCGATCGAAAGTCCATCGAAAATCGCGTGGTGGAACGTGAGATGAAGGTGGTGCTTCGCCGGAGAGATGCGGACGAGTTCGGCCCGGAAGAGAGGGCCTTCCGAAAGCGTGAAACAACGGTTCGCCTCCTCGCGGCCGAGGCGGTCGGCCTCGCCGTCGATCTTGTCCGCGGAAAGGTGGCTGAGATCGTGGATGGGGAGAGGCGAGGTCTTCGGTCGTGTGACGACCTGAAGCAGATCTCCGTTCTCCTCCTCGAAATGGGTGCGTAGGATTTCGTGCCTTTCGGCGATCGCATCGATGGCTTTTCCAAGCACCGACGGATCGAGTGGTCCGTCGATGCGGTAGCGCAGCGGAACGTTGAACGCGCTGACATTCTTGTCGAGGAGCTCGAGATACCAGAACGCCTGTTGCGCCACGGAAGCGGGGAAAGCGAGCGCTTCATCCGGTTCCACGGTCGCCGAAAGGGAATCCTGCATGGTGTCAGATTTTTCTGCGGTAAGCATCGCGGTCAACGCGTTTGATGGAGGATGGGGAGGCGGATGCATCTCCCGCCGGTTCATCGGCGATGATGGCGGCGATGGTGCGCAGACGGAAAACCTGTGCGGGAGTGAGTGCAAGGCCGGCACGGGAGGCACGGGTGGTGATCTGGAAGATGAGGATCGAGTCGCCGCCGAGTTCGAAAATATCGTCGGTCACACCGATGTCGGCTTTTCCAAGAACCTGCTTCCAGATGTCGCGGAGCTTGGTTTCCGCCTCATTGCGTGGTTCGACGATTTCGCGTTTTGCATCGGTCGTCCCTGCTTCGGATGGAGCGGGCAGGGCCTTGCGGTCGATCTTGCCGTTCGGGGTGAGCGGGATCACCTCGAGCAGCGTGAACGTCGCCGGGATCATGTAATCCGGAAGTCTCGACGCGAGATGGGACCGGATGGAACCGATCAGGCTTTCATCGGCCTGTTTGTTGTCGGCTTTGGGCGTGTTGGCGAATGCACCCATGCTCCCGGTCGGGGGCTTTTCAAGCCATGCGGGCAAGGCCTTCTCCGGGGACGGAACAAAAGCCGCTTCGAGCATGCCGCCCGTGCCATCGCCTTGCCAGCGGACGTGGGCGGTGAAACCCAGACCTTTCGCCAGGGCATAGAGATGCTCGGCGGAAACGGCGTTGGATGGAGCCGCTGGGATCGCGGGGATCCCAGCGCCCGTTTGCGACGATTCGAGCACCTGATGGAAGGCCAGCGCGGGAGCGAGCCGGGCATCGGGGATGCCGGTGAGGTAAAGCGGGCTCGTGCGTTCCGACAGGATCGCTTCGAGTTGCTCCGCATTGAGGTTTTTCCATTCGATGGCCGCGGGCAGTTCAACGAGGGCGGGTGCGGGATCGTTGTGAAGGATGACGTCGTAGTGGTAGACGTTCGTTTCATTCACCACTTTGCCGCGCCGCAGCAGGATCTCGACATGGGAGATTCCGGGGTGCTGTGACTTCAGGTGGGCGAACCACTCGGGATCGAGGGAGAGCTCCGATTCACTGGTGAGACGTTGCGCGGTTTTCTCCCTGAGCTCGGCCGCCGTGATTCCCTGCGGCGCCCGTTTCGCGAGGGCTTCGGCGTGATGGACGCCGAGGAGCGCGTTGCTCTGGATGTCGCCGAGGAAGATCCGGCCGCCGGGACGCAGCGAACGGGCGGCGCCGGCAAGAACCCGCTCCAGATAATCGGCGTCAGGGAAATACTGAGCGACCGAATTGATGATCACCGTGTCGAAATGATCGTCCGGGATGCCGCTGAAATCGTCGGCCGGGCGATGGAAAAGTTTCACCTGCGGAGAAGGATGGGCCTTTTCCAACGCTTCGATCGCAACCTTGGAGATGTCGGCGCCCCAATAGGATTCGGCGTCAGGAGCGAGGCGGGAGAGGATCTGGCCCGTGCCGCAGCCGATCTCGAAAATACGACGTCCATCGTAGTTGCGGATCCGGTCGATGGTGGTGTCGATCCACTCGGTCACCTGGGTTTCGAGATTCTCGATGCCCGACCAGCCGGCGATCACGGAATCGAGGCGGTCGAGTTTTTCCCCGCCACTCTGTTCGATGGCGGAGGTGTAGAGGAGATCCCATTGGTTTTTCCAGATCGCGGTGCCGTCGGAGCTGTCGCCGGATGTTTTCAGATAGGCCGCGATGCGTCCGTCATGCACGGTGGTGACCGCCTGTTCGACCGCCGGATGCGCGCGGAGAAGGGATTCGATTTCACCGAGCTCGATCCGGAATCCACGCAGCTTCACCTGATGGTCGAGGCGGCCGAGGAACTGGAG
>DATLIO010000135.1:0-1571 GCA_035539355.1 Luteolibacter sp. | reverse complement strand
CCGGCAAACTGCTCACCGGCGAAAAATTCAAGGACATCGCCGCCCTCAAGACCTCCCTCGCCGAGAACCGGAAGCCCGATCTCTACCGTTGCCTTTCCGAAAAACTCCTGACTTTCGCTGTCGGCCGCGGCGTGGAATACTACGACGCGCCGACCATCGATCTCCTCGTCGCCCACCTCGAAAAGAACAACGGAAAACTCTCCGAACTCGTCCACGCCATCACCGAAAGCGCTCCGTTCCAGAAACGCCGGGGCGGCCACTGAAGCACCAAAAAACAGCCCCATGAAAAACTCATCTCTGCCAGGCATCAGTCGTCGTGGATTTCTTCGCGGCCTTGGCGTTTCCCTGAGCCTTCCCGCATTCGAGGCGTTCCAGCCGTTGCTCGCGGCCGGTGCGGCGGCGAAATCATTGGGCACCACCGCCAGCGGAGCTCCCTTGCGGATGGCCTATCTTTACATCCCGAACGGCGTGAACCTCTCGGCATGGCGTCCTGACGGAAACGGCAACAGCTACAAACCGGGAAAGACCTTCGCGCCGATGGAAGCGCTCCGCGGCGACTACCAGATCTTCACCGGCTTCGAATGCAAGGAAGCCTCCGGCGGAGCGGATGGTCCCGGTGACCATGCCCGCAGCAACGCGACGTTCCTCACCGGCGTCCGCGCGAAGAAAACCGCCGGTGCCGACATCGAGCTCGGTGTTTCCGTCGATCAGATGGCCGCGAAAGCCGCGCGCGATCTCACCCGCCTGCCATCGCTCGAACTTTCCACCGAAGGCGTCCGCAAATCCGGCCAGTGTGATTCCGGTTACTCGTGCGCTTATCAGTTCAACCTTTCGTGGACTTCGGAAAACCAGCCGATGACTCCCGAATCGAATCCGCGTGCGGTGTTCGAACGACTCTTCGGTGCGGGCGAATCCAAGGAACGCGCGACCAGCCTCGCTCAGCGCTACGCATCGAAGAAGTCGGTTCTCGATTTCATCAGCCAGGACGCCAAATCGCTCACCCGCCACCTGGGGAATTCGGACAAACACAAGCTCGACGAATACCTCACCGGCGTCCGCGAGATCGAACGTCAGATCGAAAAGGTCGAGGCGCTCGGGCTTCCCGTCGATCCCGGTGTTCCCGCTCCGAAAGGCGAACCGGGTTCTTTCCAGGAACATCTCCGTCTCCTGATGGACATGATGGTCCTCGCTTTCAAAACCGATTCCACACGGATCTCCACGCTGCTCATGGCCCATGACGGCAGCAACCGCTCCTTCAAGGACATCGGCATTTCCGAAGGCCATCACAGCATCTCGCACCACCAGTCGAAGGAGGACAACCTTGAGAAACTGGCACGCATCGACCTCTTCTACATGGAGCAGCTCGCCTACTTCCTCGACCGGCTGAAGAACACGCCGGTTGTCGACGGGAAGTCGATCCTGCACAATTCGATGATCGTCTACGGCAGCGGCATCGCTGACGGAAACCGCCACAACCACAACGATCTCCCGACCGTCGTCGCTGGCAACGCCGGCGGCGCTTTCTCACCGGGACGCCACGTCGATCTCGGAGGCAACACGCCGCTCAGCAA
>DATLIO010000134.1:0-3257 GCA_035539355.1 Luteolibacter sp. | reverse complement strand
CAACTGCATCTTACCAAAAGCAGCCGCGAGATTTTCACCGACGCCTTGATTTTCAAAAGCCGGCCCGAAGTCGGCAGGGTGGTTTTCATCGCCGCTCCGTTGAAGGGCAGCGGACTGGCCAGCCGGTGGATGGGCCGTCTCGGCTCGAGGCTTGTCAGAACTCCCGTGAAACTGCTCGAGGCTGGCGCCGATGTGATGAAGGTCGCGACCTTCCAGGGCGACGATCTCCGCTTGAATGGCATTCCCAACAGCGTCGACACGCTCGCGCCCAACAACCGGTTCGTGAAAGCGATCCAGAAGACTCCCATCGAGCCCGTCCCGTATCATGTGATCTGTGGCGACCGCGGGAAGGGCGGGAATCTCGATCAGACTCCGCCGGTCAAATCGGACGGTGTCGTGCCTTACTGGAGTTCGCACATGGATGGAGCGAAGAGCGAGCTGGTCGTGCCGTCGAGCCACAGCGCGCACCAGAATCCCCAGGCGATCGCCGAGGTGAAACGCATCCTGAACCTCAACGAGAAGACCAACCCGTGAACACCTCGCGTCTGCTTCTGGTTTCGCTGCTTCCGCTGTTTCTTTCCGGCTGCGGGAATTTCCGCAAACTCTCGTCCGATCTGAAACTGCTTGATGAGTCTTACCGGATCGGCGGAGTGATCGAGAATTCGCATGATTTCAAAGTTCCCGTGTGGGCTTCCGTCATCGAGTGGGACCCGAAGAGTGGCGAGGTTTTTTCGGGCGACCGCGTGCAGCTTTCCGAAGGAGCGGCCTTCGGGTTCGTGGTGAAAAGCCCACGCAACCAGCATGTCACCGCTTATGCGGACTCCAACCGGAACGGGCGGTATGATCCAAGGGAGCCGTTCTGGTCCACGGATGTGAAGTTTGAGGAGGACCGTAAAGTGAAGGTGACCGGGAGATTGGACGCCTCCAACACCCCGGCCGCAGGCCTTCGCGAGGCGATCGACCGGATGCTGGCGGGCCGGAAAGTGGAAGAAGTGATCAGCCGGCGTGGAGTGAAATTCTCCCTTGGAGAGATCGCCGATCTGGATGATCCGCGCTTCGCCGCCACCCGTGGCGAGGATGGCTTGTGGACTCCTGCGACGATGGCGATCACCCACGGATTCGGCATTTATTTCCTCGAGCCATACGATCCTTCGCGGACACCGGTCCTGTTCGTGCACGGCGCGGCGGGTTCGCCACAGGATTGGCGGCACGCGATGGGGCAGCTCGACCGCAGGCGCTACCAGCCGTGGTTCTATTTTTATCCATCCGGAGGCAGGCTCGAAGAAGCGGCCCGGGCGCTGAACGACGGCGTCGAACTGCTGCACCGGCGTTACGGTTTCGATCGTCTCCACGTCGTCGCCCACAGCATGGGCGGGTTGGTCGCACGCCGTTTCGTCCAGATCAATGTCATCGATCACCGGCAAACCTACATCAACACCTTCATCACCGTTTCCACGCCATGGGCGGGACATGAGCGTGCGGCGAGTGGGGTGAAATGGGCGCCATCCGTCGTGCCTTCATGGCGCGACATGGAGGAAGGGTCGCCGTTTCTCACCCATCTCTATGACAAGCGGCTCAAAGGAAAGGTGAACCATCATCTCTTCTATGGCCACCTTTCCAGCCGTTCCGTCCTGATGCCCTCGGAGAACGACGGAACCGTCAGCGTGGCGAGCGAATTGAGGCCGGAAGCAAAGTCCGACGCCGTGAGCGTCCAAGGCTACAAAGAGGATCACATGTCCATCCTTTCATCCCGCCCGGCGCTGCTCCGCGCGAAGCGGATTCTCGATGCTTCGGATTGATCCGTCCGCGGAAACCTCTCCTCACATTGAACCGAACAACATCTCCCAGCCTGTAAAGCAACCACCGATCACACCAACCAAAATCATGAACAACAACTCATCGAGCAAACCGCATCTGTTTTCCAAATCATGCCTTCTGGGCGCCATGGGACTCGTGGTCGGAGGATGCTCCACCATGACCAAGGCGCCGACCAATGCCACGCCTTCGGCCACCGTCCGGATCGAGCAGGTATCGGCTGCCTACTATGGTTCCGCCGCGACAGGAAAGGGCACCCTGCACTTTCAGAATCAGACCCGGAGATTCACGATTTCCAGTGTGGGTGTCGGTGGAACGGGTGGTTTGAAAGTTTCCGCCACCGGCAAGGTTTTCGGACTGCATCGGATGTCGGATTTTCCAGGCAGCTATCGTGCCGTCAGCAGCGGGCTCACCCTCTTCGAGGGCAAGATGCAGGCCAAGCTGACGAACCAGAAAGGCGTTGTGATTTATCTCGCGGGCCAGACGGAAGGTCTCGCTTCCTCCGGAGGGGTGCAAAGATATCAGGTCAACTTCGCCGACTGATATCCCATCCGGCCCCGGATGGACTTCGAATCGCAAAAGGGGCACGCTGATCGTTTCTTCGGAGCGGTGGCGTGCCCTTTTCGTGGCTTGTCCGGAGCGCGGGCCTCTGGCCCGCATCTTGAAAGTCGTGGGCCGGAGACCCACGCTCTTTACCTGTCCGGAGTCTTCCGTGATTCCTCCAGACCGCGGAACAGCCTGAGGATTTCCGGGCTCAGCTGGGAAAGTTCCCGGCGGTGGGTGCGGGTGAGGGTTTCGAGTTTCCGGGAACCGAGAGCGGTCAGTGCGAGGACGACCGACCGTTTGTCCTGTTCATCGGGCGTCCGGGTGACCAATCCCGCGGTTTCCAGCCGTTGGGCGAGTTCAACCGCGGTGTTGTGCCGGATTTTCAGCCGGGCGGCCAGCCTGCCGATGTTGGCGACGGCGCCTTCGCTGCCGCGGATCACCAGCAACGCCTGATGCTGCTGGGGGGTGAGGCCTTCCGCCGCCGCGGCGTTTTCACTGAATTCCAGGAAGCAGCGCAGCGCGTGCCGGAAATCCGCAAGCTCGCGGTAATCGGTGTCGGAGAGTTTCGCCATCCGGACTTGATTTATGTCGTGAGACGATACAAATCAAGTGGGTCCGCACCCGGTTTCATGAATCCCGTTCATCGCAAAACATCCATCGGTTGATATGAGAGGTTGGCGTGAGCTTCTGGGCGTCGAGCTGAGTGCGGTCAGCGGAAAGGAGAAATGGATCTCCACGGCCGGCGGTCTGCTGGCGATCCTGGTGCTGATTTTCACGACGGAACGTTGCCTCGGGCTTGAGCATGCCACGGCGATCGTGGCGTCGATGGGGGCGAGCGCGGTGCTGCTTTTCGCCGTTCCGCACGGCCAGCTTTCCCAGCCTTGGCCGGTGCTAGC